>NZ_JBQCGS010000047.1:0-10139 GCF_051955415.1 Flexivirga sp. | reverse complement strand
TCCGCCCCATGTGGGGGTAGTCCTTCCACTCGACGCCTCGCGACAGCAGTGGGACGCCCCACGCCCAAGCTCGGGGGGCGTCCCTCTGCTGTCGGTCGTCGTCTCCTCTGGCGTCCGCTTGTCGTGCGCGAAGGTGGCTCTTGCCTGTCGCCGCTGGACGACTTGCGGTCTTCTGGGCCGTCCGCCGGTCGGCTGACCCCCCGGTCAGCTGCGGGACTGCGCCAGCTGCACCAGGGTGCGCACGCCGTACCCGGAGGCGCCCTTGCCGACATACCCGTAGGCGTCGTCGGTGGAGTATGCCGGCCCGGCGATGTCCAGGTGCGCCCACGGCAGCGGTGACCCGTCGGCGTCCTCGCCGACGAAGTCCTGCAGGAACAGCGCGGCGACGATCATCCCGCCCTGGCGCGCGCCGGTGTGCTTGGTGTCGGCGACCAGCGACTTCATGCCCGAGCGCAGGTGTTGCAGCAGCGGAATCGGCCAGAGGTCCTCGCCCGCGTCGGCGGCTGCCGCCACGACCTCGTCGCGAGCGGCGTCGACGTTGCCGAGCACCGCGGCGGTCCGGGTGCCGAGCGAGAGCACCGCGGCGCCGGTCAGGGTCGCGACGTCGATCAGCAGGTCCGGCTCCTGCCGGGAGGCCAGCGCGAGCCCGTCGGCCATCACCAGCCGGCCCTCGGCATCGGTGTTGATGACCTCGACCGTCCGGCCGTTCGGCATGGTCAGCACGTCGCCGGGGCGCTGCGCGTCCGAGCCGGTGAGGTTCTCGGCGAGGCAGAGGTAGGTCGTCACGGCCACTGGCAGGCCGAGTTCGGCGATCGCGGCGGTGGCGGCGGCCACCGCCGCCGCGCCGGCCATGTCGCACTTCATGGTGATCATGCCCTCGGCCGGCTTGATGCACAGGCCACCGGAATCGAAGGTGATGCCCTTGCCCACGAACGCCAGGTGCGACTTCGCACGGGCCGGCTCGTAGCTGAGCACGACCATCCGCGGCGGACGGGCCGAGCCGCGACCGACGCCGATCAGCCCGCCGCACGACTCCTTCGCCAGCGCCTTCTCGTCGAGGATCTTGACCTTCACCTTGCTGCCGGCGAAGTGCTCCTTCACCGCGGCCGCGAACGACTCGGGGTAGAGGTCCAGCGGGGGAGTGTTGACCAGGTCCTGCGCCCAGGCGCGCTCGTCCGCCACGACCTGGGCCTGCTGGACGCCGGCCTTGACGGCCTTGTCCTTGGCCAGCGAGGTCAGCACGGTGATCTTGGCGACGGCCTTACCGCCCGCGCCGTTCGACTTGTATGACGTGAAGGCGTAGGACCCGAAGAGCGCGCCCTCGGCGACCGCGGTGACCTGTGCCGGACTGCCGGCCGGGAATGCCACGGTGATCGTCTCGGCCTTGCCGGACAGCGCGCGCACGGCGGCACCAGCGGCGCGGCGCAGCGCCTCGGCATCGTCATCGGTCGGCGTTCCGGCCAGACCCGAACCGGTCACCACGACCTGGCCGGCGACGCCGGGGACCCCGGCCAGCTTGATGACCTCGTCGGCGGCGCCGCTGGCCGAGAGCGTCAGCAGGCAGGCGTCCAGGTGCTCCCTGGTCTCGGCGGCGAGCGCCGGTGTGGCGGCGACCTGCGCGTGCTCGCCGTCCTGGACCGCGAGCACGACCAGTGCATCGCTCTTGCTCTTGGCGACCAACTGGTCGGCAACGTTCAGCCTCGGCACGACTTCTTCTTCTCCTGACGGTGAGGTGGATGGCACGACGGGACGACCCGGTGCGACTCGATGGTGGGACTCCGGCGACGATACGCCCTCGTCAGGGCGCTAGCGTGCCGGTATGACCGAGCAGCTCAAGACGTCCCCCTTGCACGATCGCCACGTCGCACTCGGTGCGAAGCTGGCTGACTTCGGTGGCTGGCAGATGCCGATCGAATACCCCGGCGGTGGTGTGCTGCGCGAGCACACCGCGGTCCGTGAGCGGGTCGGCATCTTCGACGTGTCGCACCTGGGCAAGGCCCTGGTGCAGGGCCCGGGCGCCGCCGACTTCGTCAACCGCTGCTTCACCAACGATCTGCGCAAAGTGGCGCCGCCGAAGGCGCAGTACACGATGTGCCTCGACGAGGAGACGGCCGGCGTCGTCGACGACCTGATCCAGTACCTACGATCGGACGACGAGGTCTTCCTGGTCCCGAACGCCGCGAACACCGCCGAAGTGGTCCGCCGGATGCAGCAGCAGGCGCCGGACGGTCTGGAGATCGCCGACCAGCACAGCGACTACGGCATCATCGCGGTGCAGGGCCCGAAGGCTCCGGAGGTCGTCGCGGCGCTCGGGCTGCCCACCGACCTGGATTACATGTCCTTCGGTGTGGCGCAGTGGGAGGGGCGCGAGGTCATCGTGCTGCGCTCCGGTTACACCGGCGAGAAGGGTTTCGAGCTGGTGCCGCGCTGGGCGGACGCCCCGGCCCTGTGGGACGCGCTCGTCGAGGCCATGCAGCCGTATGACGGTCTCCCGTGCGGGCTCGGCGCCCGGGACACACTCCGCACGGAGATGGGTTATCCGTTGCACGGCAACGAACTGTCGATGCAGATCACCCCGAACATGGCCCGCGCCGGCTGGGCGGTGGGGCGCAGCAAGGACGCCTTCTGGGGCAAGGAGGCGCTCGCCGCGCAGAAGGAGGCCGGCGGCTACCGGCTGACCTGGGGGTTGAAGGCGACCGGCCGGGGCATCCCGCGAGCGCACTGCGAGGTGAAGGACTCCGAGGGCGCGGTGATCGGTGAGGTGACGTCGGGCACCATGTCGCCCACGCTGAAGGTCGGCATCGCCATCGCGCTGATGGACCGCGGCACCAAGGAGGGCGACGAGGTCGTCATCGACGTGCGCGGCCGGGAGCTTCCCGCCGTCGTCGTCAAGCCGCCGTTCGTCCAGACCCAGGTCGACTGAGCGGGACTCAGTCCAGGCCGGCGTCGTGCACCACGATGGCGACCTGGACGCGGTTGTCGGCGTCGAGTTTGGTCAGCACCCGCGACACGTGGGCCTTCACGGTCGGCACACTCATGTAGAGCTGCCGGCCGATGTCGGCGTTCGACAGGCCGCGCCCGACCAGTTCGGCGACCTCGCGTTCGCGTTCGGTCAGGGCGGCGAGGCGACGACGGGCGGCGTCATACCCGTCCGTCGCGCCGGCCGTGACCTTCTCGACCAGTTGCCGGGTGACGCTGGGGGACAGGATCGGATCCCCGGCGACCACGGACCGGACGGCGTCCACGAGCCGCTCGGGCGGGGTGTCCTTGAGCAGGAAACCGCTGGCGCCGGCACGCAGCGCCTGCACGATCAGGTCGTCGGAGTCGAAGGTCGTCAGCACGATCACGTGCGGCGGATCCGGTTGCCGCACGATGGTGCTGGTCGCGTGGATGCCGTCGGTGCCCGGCATCCGGATGTCCATCAGGACGACGTCCGGGCGCTGCGCCCGTGCCACGGCCACACCGGCGGCGCCCTCGGCCGGGTCGTCGCTCAGCACGTCGATGTCCGGTGCCCCGCGCAGGATGAGCCGGAGGCCGGCGCGCACGAGCGCGTCGTCGTCGACCAGCAGGACCCGGATCGGCCGGGTGTCAGGAGTCGTCACGGGGCCACGGTAGCCGCGCCCGTATGACGAAGTCGTCCGCGCGGTCTCGGCTGGCGGTCAGCTCGCCGCCGACCAGTTCGGCGCGTTCGGTGGCCCCCACCAGTCCCAGGCCCGAGTCCGGCATGTCGCCGGTCACGAACCGGCTGTCCGGGCCGGGCACACCGTTGCGCATGGTCAGCCGCAGGTCGTCGCCGTCCCGGCACAGCAGGATCGACAATGGCTGCCCGGGCGCGTGCTTGCGGCGGTTGGTCAGCCCTTCCTGCACGATCCGGTAGGCGTTGCGCGAGGTCAGGTCGGTCAAGCCGCCGAGGTCGTCCGGCATGGTGAGTTCGATCGGACCGTCGGTGGGTTCGAGGGCGGCTACCAGTGCCGGCAGGTCGCCGAGAGTGGGCTGTGGCGCGTCGGGGCGGTGTGACTGCGTCATCGGGCCGCGCAGCACCCCGAGCACCTCACGCAGCTCGGTCAGTGCCGCGTGCGCGTTGTCCCGGATGATCGCCGTCGACTCCCGCAGCTCGTCCGGTGAAAGGTTCGTGCGGTAGGTGAGCGCCCCGGAGTGCATCGCCACCAGGGAGATCCGGTGGGCCAGCACGTCGTGCATCTCCCGCGCGATGCGGGCCCGTTCGGCAACTCGCGCCTGCTCGACCCGCAGGTGCTGGCGATCCTCGGCGACCGCGAGCTGGTTGCGCAGATTGTCCACGAGCACGCGACGCGCACCGATCGCCCAGCCGATGGCGACGCACAGGGCGACCGCGAGAGCGCCGATCACCGTGTCGGTGATCCACTCGCTGAAACGGTCGTGCGCGTCGGTGTAGAAGAACAACTGCGAGATGTATCCCGCCACCAGCGCCTCGAGGCAGCACACGAGCGTCGGCCGCCACCGGCGGTGCACTGCCAGGGAGATCAGCGCGATGCAGGAGGACGCCGCCGCGACGACGGAGAGCGCGGACAACGCGGTCACCACGAAGCAGATGCCGAACGGCCATCGGCGACGCCACAACTGCAGCACGAGCGCAACCGCGCCGAGCGCGAGGTCGGCCGCGATCCAGGGGCCCGGGTCGCGGTATCCCCGTGCGCCGCCGGCGATCTGGGCGGCGAGCAGCAGACCCCCGAGTGCCGCCGCCGCGAGCTCGCGCCACACCTCGCCCCAGACGTGGCGGCGACGGCTGGTGCCGGGCAGGGCGAGGCTCACGCCGTCAGCGTAGAGCGCCGGCGGACCGGGCCGGCAGAGCCGTCGGTCGCGCGGATGCCATACCAAAGTAGGAGGGCGGTTCCATCCAGCGGCCGATGTGCGCTCGGGCCGTTCCGGGGATCGTGGTGGTCATGATCGAAGTCACGAACCTCACCCGCCGCTACGGCTCGTATGCCGCGGTCGACGACGTGTCCTTCTCGGTGCACCCCGGGACGGTCACCGGTTTCCTGGGACCCAACGGCGCCGGCAAGTCGACCTGCATGCGGATGATCTGCGGGCTGACACCGCCCACCAGTGGCGTGGCGACCGTGCTCGGCAAGCCGTATGCCGCCCTGGGCAACCCCGGCCGGCAGGTGGGCGTGCTGCTCGACGCGGCGGCACAGCACACCGGACGGACAGGGCGGGAGATCCTCACCCTCGGCGCGATCATGATGGGCCTGGACCGCAGCCGGGTCGACGAGATGCTCGAACTCGTCGGACTGACACCGGCCGAGTCGCGTCGCCGGCTGCGCAACTACTCGCTCGGTATGCGCCAGCGGCTCGGCATCGCGCACGCGTTGCTGGGCGACCCGCGGGTGCTGATCCTCGACGAGCCGGCCAACGGGCTCGACCCGGCCGGCATCCGGTGGATGCGCAGTCTGCTGCGCGGCTTCGCCGACGAGGGCGGCACCGTGCTGCTGTCGTCCCACCTGTTGCACGAGATCGAAGTGGTCGCGGACGACCTCGTCGTCATCGGCCGGGGGAAGATCGTCGCCAGCGGCTCGAAGGCGGAACTCATGTCCGCCGCGGGGACCACGGTCCGCAGCGACGACGACGCGCGCCTGGCAACCGCCTTGGAGGTCGGCGGTTTCCAGGCGACGCCGCTGAACGGAGGCGGCATCCACACCGATGCGGCACCACGTGCGGTGGGCGCGCTGGCGCTGGAGCAGCAGATCGTGCTCGTCGAACTGCGCGAGGCCGGGTCGGCCGGCCTGGAGGAGATGTTCCTGCAGCTCACGGCGGGCGACGCCCGGGAAGGAGTCGCGGCATGAACACCCGGCCGGACACGACAACCGAGGAACGGGCCGACCGCGCCGCTCCGGCACCACCCCGACCGGCCGCGGCCACGCCCGGCATACCGTTCGGGCGGCTGGTCTCGCTGGAACTGCGCAAGTTGTGCGACACCCGTGCCGGGCGGGTGCTGGTGCTGGTGGTGGCCGCGCTGGTCGTCGGCGTCTCGCTGATCGGTGTCTTCAGCGGCAGCCCGGGCGAGGACAAGAACCTGAGCGATTTCCTCGCGCTGGCGTCGCTGCCGCTGCAGATGGTGCTGCCGCTGCTCGGTGTGCTGGCAGTGACCGCCGAGTGGTCGCAGCGCACCGGGCTGGTGACGTTCACCCTGGAACCCCGCCGCGCACGGGTCGCCTACGCCAAGTGGGCGGCCGGCCTGATCCTCGGGCTGGCGGGCGTGGTACTCGCCCTGATCAGCGCAGTGGCGTTCACCGCGCTGACCGGCGCGCTGCGCGGCGGCGACCAGTCATGGAGTCTCGGTTGGCAGATCATCCTCGGCGTCATCGTCGGGCAGCTGCTCTACATGTCGATCGGTGTCGCCTTCGGAATGCTGCTCCAGAACACGCCGGGCGCGATCGTGGCGTTCCTGATCCTGCCGACGCTCTGGTCGATCCTCGGCAGCTTCTCGTGGTCGGAGTCGGTGGCGAAATGGGCGGACACCAACCGGACGATGTCGCCGCTGTATGACGGCACGATGCACGGCGATGACTGGCCGAAGCTGATCGTGTCGTTGCTGATCTGGCTGGCGCTGCCGATGATCGTCGGCATCTGGCGGATGACGCACAGCGAGGTCAAGTCCGCGTAACCGGAGCCACCCGGTCGGTCACCGGGTCCGCGAAACCCACTGCACTCGGGGGTGCAGTGGGTTTTCGCGTGTTCCGGCGGCGACGGTGTCAGCGGTGGTGACTAGGGTTCCGGCCATGAACGATGGCTGGCGGTGGACCTATGAGGACGCACACGGAAGCGCAGTCCGTGGAGTGGAGCTGGTGACCACCGGCTTCCCGACGCAGAGCGACGCCGAGAGCTGGCTCGGTGAGCAGTGGCGGGCGTTGTTCAGTGTGGGCGTGAGCGCGGTGACGCTGCATCACGGTGAGACACGGGTCTACGGTCCGATGCTGCTGACGGCCGGGGGATAGCCCAACCTCGCGGGTCGCGCCGTCGCCCGGCGCCGCCGGGTGAGCACTCTCCGGTGGCTCAGATCTTGTCGCCGCGCTTGACGCGCGGCATCGGCCGACGGCCGGCGCGCAACTGGAACGCCCGCATCACCGCGTACGACGCGGTGCCGCGCGGCGGCTCGGTGTGGAAGCGCTCGCGGATCTGTGCCTTGATCCGGCGCACCATCAGGTAGGCGTCGATGATGCCGAGGATGACGACCATCCACACCAGGAAGAACGCCACCATCTGCAGTGACCGGTTGGGCAGCACGGTCAGCACCAGCACGACGAGCATCAGCGGCAGCAGGATCTCGCCGAAGTTGCGCCGCGAGTCGACGTAGTCGCGGATGAACCCCTTGACCGGGCCCTTGTCCCGAGGAGGCAGGGCCTTCTCGTCACCGCGCGCGAAGGCCTCGCGCTGCTCGACGCGCTGCTTGCGGGCATCCTCCCGGGACTGACGCTTGGCGGCCTTGCGGTCCACCGGCACCAGCGGCTTGCGACGAGCCGCCTCCTGCTCCTTGCGGGACGGAGTCGGCCGGCCCTTCTTCGGCGTCACCGCGGAGTGCGTGGGGACCTCCTTGTCGAGCTTGTCGAGCTTGTCGCGCTTTTCCAGGCCCACGGACGTCTGCGTGGTCACGTCGGAGTCTGCTGGGGTCTTGTTGCGGCCGAACACGTGGCACAGTCTACGGGTGCGCAGGCCGTGCCCGACGACGCGGCACGGCCGGTGGATGCGGACCCGATAGCGTGGCGGTGTGACCGACAACACCACTTCGCCGGACCCGTCCGACCTGACCGCGACCGTGCGGGCACTGATGCCGGGGGTGCGCGCCGACCTGGAGGCGCTCACCCGCATCCCGAGCGTGTCCCTCGACTCCTTCGACCCATCGCACGTGGACGACAGCGCCGAGGCTGTCGCGCAGTTGCTGCGCGACGAAGGGCTCGAGGTGGAGATCGTGCGCGAGGGCGGCCGTCCCGCCGTCATCGGCCGGCTCGCCGCGCCGGAGGGCGCCCCCACCATCACGCTCTACGCGCACCACGACGTCCAGCCGCCGGGGCAGGACAAGGACTGGGACACCCCGCCGTTCGAGCCGACCGAACGCGACGGGCGGCTCTACGGCCGCGGCGCCGCCGACGACAAGGCCGGCGTGATGGCGCACGTCGCGGCGCTGCGCGCCCACGGCGGTCGTCCGCCGTGCGGTGTCAACGTCTTCGTCGAGGGCGAGGAGGAGGTCGGTTCCGACTCGCTGGCGACGATCCTGGAACGTCACGGCGACAAGCTCGCGGCCGACGCCATCGTGCTGGCCGACTCCTCCAACTGGAAGATCGGCGTGCCTGCGCTGACCACCTCGCTGCGGGGGATGATTCGGGTCGTGATCTCGGTGCGCACCCTCGACCACAGCGTGCACTCGGGCATGTTCGGCGGCCCCGTGCCGGACGCGCTGACCGCGCTGACCCGTCTGCTGGCGTCGCTGCACGACGAGAAGGGCGACGTCGCGGTCGCCGGTCTGGTCAGTGGTGACGCCGCCGACCTGGACTTCGACGAGGCACGGCTGCGTGAGGAGAGCGGTCTGCTCGACGGTGTGCAGGTGATGGGCACCGGCTCGTTCCTGTCCCAGTTGTGGACCCGGCCGGCGATCACCACGATCGGCATCGACGCTCCGGCCGTCGACGTGGCCTCCAACACCCTGGTGCCCAGCGCCCGCGCGAAGGTCTCGATGCGGATCGCGCCGTCGGAGGACCCGCGAGCGGCATACGACCTGCTGCGCGCGCACCTGCAGGAGCACGCGCCCTGGGGCGCCCGCGTCGAGGTGACACTCGACGACGAGGGCGCCGGCTTCGACGCCGACGCGGACGGGCCGATCTACACGGCGGCACGCTCCTCGTTCCAGGACGCATGGGACGGCACCGAACCGGTCGACATCGGTGTCGGCGGATCGATCCCGTTCGTGGCGGCGTTCGCCGAGAAGTTCCCCGATGCGGCCATCCTGGTCACCGGCGTGGAGGACCCGGACACACGCGCCCATGGCGCGAACGAGAGCCTGCACCTGGGCGAGTTCGAGCGGGTCTGCCTGGCCGAGGCACTGCTGCTGCAGCGTCTGCCCGACGCGACGTCGGTTGAGTAGGTCGGGGGAGCGCAGCGAAGGAGGCCGTATCGAAACCACGTCTCTCCCGGCGGTAGCTGCGCGTGCCATCGCTCCACTGCCGCAGGGGTATGCCGAGATCCTCGACCACACCGTCGCGACGCTCAGCGCCGACGGGCGTGTCGAGGCGCTCTGGCTCAGCGGGTCGCTGGGCCGGGGAGTGGCCGACGCGGGCAGCGACCTGGACCTGGTGGTGACCGTCGCGGACGACTCCCGCGACGACTTCGTCACCTCGGCGGCGACGACCTGGGCGTTCCTCGACCCGGTCATCAGCTACGAGATGCCCGGACTGCCCGGGAGTTTCGTGCTGACCACTGCGGACGGATTGCGGGTCGATGCCGTGCTCGAAGCGACGTCTGACATCGCGGAGACGCCATACCGTCATCGGGTGCCGGTCTTCGATCGTCGACACGATGCGACGTCGCCGCCGACCGTCGTGGATGCCCAGCGGGGGCCGGATGCGCAGCGCATGGAGGCGATCGCGCTCGAGTTCGCGCGGCAGCTGGCGATCTTCCCGGACGCGGTGGTGGCTCGGTACGACTGGCTGCTCGGGCAGGAGGCGGTGCACAACTACCGGCGCGTCCTCTACGAGCTGTATGTCGAGTCCAACCAACCGCTGCCGCCGATGGGCGTGAAGCAGTGGTCGGCGAAACTGACTGCGGCGCAACGCGATCGACTCGCATCCCTGCAGGTGCCTGCGGCTGACGAGAGGTCGGTGGTCGCCGCGATGCAGCAGGTGCAGCGGGTCATCCGGGCCGAGGGGCGAACGATCGTCGAAGCCGCCGGCGCGATCTGGCCGGAGGATGCTGTGCGAGCCGGGCTCGCCCGGTGGCAGGCACGTGGAGTCGACGCCGGGTAACGTCGAGTCAGTGTCAGGGTGATGTTGCCGCTCTCGCGGTGGTTGGATCCTGAGCACCTGGTGTCTGGCTCGTAACGTCGGTGTCGCCTTCGGGTTGATGAACATACGTTTTGCCGGCACCGGGTGTGAAGGAGCCGGCCGGCGTGA
>NZ_JBQCGS010000046.1:0-52093 GCF_051955415.1 Flexivirga sp. | reverse complement strand
TGGGGAAGGTTTGGTACGGGTTCAGCCGGCCGGGCGTGCCGAAGTCTGCCCTGGGGAAGGTTTGGTACGGGTTCAGCCGGCCGGGCGTGCCGAAGTCTGCCCTGGGGAAGGTTTGGTACGGGTTCAGCCGGCCGGGCGTGCCGAAGTCTGCCCTGGGGAAGGTTTGGTACGGAGCCAGGTCGCCGGCCCGGCGTGGATCAGTCGTCCAGGAACGTCACCAGTTGTGGCGCCAGCCCGACATACGTGGCGGGCGTCATGGTCAGGAAGCGTTCCTCGACCTCGGCCGGCAGGCCCAGCCCGCGCACGAACTCCCGCAGGTCGGCGTCGCTGATCCGGCGGCCACGGGTCAGCTCCTTGAGCCGCTCGTAGGGCTGCTCCATGCCCGGCACGCCCTGCGCTCCGAGGGCGCGCATCGCCGACTGGATCGGCTCGCCGAGCACCTCCCAGTTGGCGTCGAGGTCGGCCGCCATCTTCTCCGGGACCGCGTCGAGCCCGGCGAGCCCACGGGCGACGTTGTCGATCGCCAGCACGGAGTGCCCGTATGCCGTGCCGATGTTGCGCTGCATCGAGGAGTCGGTCAGGTCGCGCTGCATCCGCGAGGTGACCAACGTGCGGGCGAGCACCTCGAGCAGGGCGTTGCTGACCTCGAGGTTGGCCTCGGCGTTCTCGAAGCGGATCGGGTTGACCTTGTGCGGCATGGTGCTCGAGCCGACCGTGCCCTGGCCGCGGGACTGCGCGAAGTAGCCCATCGAGATGTAGGTCCACACGTCGGTGGCCAGGTTGTGCAGGATCGCGTTGAACCTGGCCATGTCGCTGTAGACCTCGGCCTGCCAGTCGTGGCTCTCGATCTGCGTGGTCAGCGGGTTCCACTGCAGGCCAAGGGATTCCACGAACGAGCGGGACAACGAGATCCAGTCCGTGCCGGGCACGGCCGCGACGTGTGCGCCATACGTGCCGGTCGCGCCGTTGATCTTGCCGAGATATTCGGCGGCGGCGATCCGGCGCAGCTGCCGCCGCAGCCGGTGGGCCAGCACGGCCAGCTCCTTGCCCATCGTGGTCGGTGTCGCCGGTTGGCCGTGGGTGTGTGCCAGCAGCGGGACATCGGCGAGTTCCGCTGCCATTGCGGCGATCTGGTCGGCCAGCGCGGTGGCCTTGGGCAGCCACACCTGCCGGGTGGCACCCTGCACCATCAGCGCGTAGGACAGGTTGTTGATGTCCTCGCTGGTGCAGCCGAAGTGGACCAGCTCGGCGATGCCGGCAGCGTCGTCGCTGCCGACGATCTGCGGCAGGCGTCGCTTGAGGTAGTACTCGACGGCCTTGACGTCGTGCACCGTCTCCCGCTCGATGTCGGCGAGCTCAGCGATGTCCGCGGTGTCGAACTGCGCTGGTATGTCGCGCAGCCCGGCGATCTCCTGCTCGGTCAGCCGGCGCACACCCGGCACCGCCTCGTGGGAGGTGAGGTGGATCAGCCATTCGACCTCTACGTGCACCCGCTCGCGGTTGAGTGCCGCCTCGGAGAGGTGGTCGACCAGCGGGGCGACGGCGGTCCGGTAACGCCCGTCCAGGGCGCCGAGCGCGATGGGCGGGTTGGCATCAGCAAGCGAACGCATGCGCCGATTGTCCCAGAGCGTCCGCGACGGCCGCGTCGCGCGTTCGTCGGGTGGTCGTCGGGTGGTCACGGTATGGCGAGAGCGGTGCGCATCAGCGCAGCCGAGCCGAGCCGGGCGACCTGCGTCGCGGGCAGCCGACGGGCCTGCCAGCCACGCAGGTCGCTGCCGGCGTTCAGGCTCTTCGCCAGTGTCGCCGCGTCGACGATCGCACTGCACGCGCCGCGTCCCAGATTTGGCAGCATCGCGTGTGCGGCGTCACCGATGACGACATACCTGCCTCGTGCATACGACCGCATGCGCGGGGCGACCCACAGTGCCGTGGCGAGCGTGTCCAGGCCGGCATCGGCCAGCACTCGGTTGACGGCGGGCGCGGCGTCGGCGAACCGGCTGCGCGCCTCCTCCAGCACCGCAGCCACCTCGAACGGCTCCACCAGCGCGCTGCGGTGGGTCGTGAACCAGTAGCTCCGCTCACGCGCCATCGGCGCGATGCCGCACAGCCGGCCGCCGCCCCAGTACTCGCCCACCTCGTCCGGGGCCGGTGCGCCCGCACGGATCCCGCGCAGCGCGACGTATGACGTGGGCACGCGCTTCGCGGCCCTGGCCTCGACCAAGCCACGCACGCGGCTGCGGACCCCGTCCGCGCCGACCACCAGGTCTGCGTCCAGCACGGCCGGATCAGTGACTTCCCCGGCCACGCGGCGCACGCTCGGCGGAACCGCGTCCGCGAGTGCCGCGAGCAACGTCGGCCGGTCGACCAGCACCGGCCCCGGACCGCGCACCGAGACGAGGCGACGACCGTCGATGCGGTGCAGCGCGCCGCCGGTCTGCCGGAAAGTGTCGTCCGGCAAGGCACCGATCCGGTGCAGGACCTTCCGCGCGCCGCCCCACAGCCCGAGGGCACTTCCGGTGGCCGACCGCTCCGGCTGGGCCTCGTGGATCGTCACCTCGAAACGGCCCGGATCGAGCAGCGCCGCCAGCGTCAGACCGGCGATGCCGCCACCGACGACAGCGATCCGATCAGTCACTCCCCGGCGGTGTCGTCCATGGCGATGACGGTGAAGACCTCGCTGTGCCGCCCCTGCAGCACCGCCTCCGGCCCGAACGGCGTGTCCAAGGTCATCAGGATCGCGGCGCCGAGCTCCTGGGCGATCTGCGCCGACGAGTCACGATCGGCCACCGCGAAGTGCACCAGCCACGACGGCGGAGCATCCTCCGGCAGCTGCCCTGCCTGGTGTATGCCGGCGACGACCTCCCCGGTCGGCAGTTTCGCGACGGCGTAGGAGTCGCCTCGGTCGTCATACGAGTAACCGAAGACGTTGCGGTAGAACGCTTTCGAGCCTTCGAGGTCGCGGGTGAGCAGGTCGTTCCAGGCGACCGAGCCGGGCTCGTTGACCAGGCCGAAGCCGATGAGGCCCTCACCCTGCCACAGCCCGAAGAAGGCGCCGGTCGGGTCGGAGCAGTAGGCGGAGTGCCCCACACCCTCGATGTCGATGACCTCGGTGAGCACCCGCCCACCGGCCGCGGTGACGGCCGCGCAGCTGGCCGTGATGTCGTCGGTCGCGAAGTAGGTGGTCCAGAACGGCGGCGCGTCGGAGCCGTTCTTGTGCTCCAGCCCCGCGACCGGGAGGTCGTCCTTGCGGCATACGCGGTAGTCCTGGTCGTCCGTGCCGCGCAGCACGTCCCAGCCGAACAGCTTCTCGTAGAAGTCCTGGGCGTGGTGCATCCCGCGGTGAGCGGGCTCGAAGGCGCAGTCGACCCAGCACGGGGTGCCGGCGGGCCACGGTGTGGTGCGAGTCGTCATGCAGCGAGCTTAGGCGGTTGCCGCGCTGGGCCACGGTGCGGCCGTTCGGCAAAATCAACTTCAAGGTTTCGCCAACGACGGGTCCGTGCGCCTGCGGGCGCCATACCGTGTGCACATGAGCGACGACAGGGTGGGGAGGTGCCCCCAGATGGCGGCGGATCCGAGCGTCTCGATCGCCTTCCGGGCATCGCGCGAGGCGGCGAAGGCGCTGATGGCCGACGCCGGAGCCTTGCGGTGGCTGTTGCACGTCGTGGAGACCAGGCTGCGCACGGACGGGGAGACCGGCGTGGCCACCCACCTCCATCTCGACATCGCCGAGGCGATCGTCGACGCACACATCGAGGAACTCCTGGAGCCGGCCATCACCCCCGAGCGCCTGGCGCAGCTGCGCACCGACCCGCGTGCGCTGGTGGTCATCGCGGCGCTGCACTACGTGACGATGCCGCACTGCCCGATGTTCACCGACGGCGCAGAGGACCTGGAGATCCTGCGGTGGGCGACCGAGGTCGCCCGGTGCGAGCTGCCGGTCGGCTGAGCTGCGCCTCAGAGGGCGCGCTGCAGCTCGGCGACCAGCCCGCGGCAGGCCGCCTCGACCTCGTCGCGACAGCGGTCGAAGTCGGTGGCGTTGCCGAAGTAGGGGTCGTCGAGCTCCAGCTCGCCGGCCGCCATCGCATCCGGGTCGAACTCCCGCACCAGCCGCGTCTCGGCACCGGATCCGGCAGCGCCGAGGCCCTCGCGCAACTGCAGCAGGTCGTGCAGGTGGCCGCGGTCCGCGGCGAGGATCAGGTCGCGACCGGCCAGGTATGACGCCTCCAGCTGCCGGGCCCGGTGTGCGCTGCCGTCGTAGCCGCCCCGGCTGAGTGCCGCGAGGGTGCGCGGGTCGGCTCCCTGCCCGACGTGCCAGTCACCGATGCCGGCGGAGTCCACGACGACCTGGTCGGCCAGTCCGGCCTCCTCGAGCATCGCCCGCAGGATCACCTCGCCCATCGGCGAGCGGCAGATGTTTCCCGAGCACACGAAGCACACCGTGTAGGGCGCTTGAGCGGATTGAGCTGTCACCCGGACGACCCTACGTCACCGGATCCGAGCGGCACCCCCGCTGGCAACCGCCTCGAAGACGGCCGGTGCCGGGAAGCCGCCGCGCGCTGTCGCTGCGACACAGGCATCCGCGACCGTCGCGGCATCGTCGTGGTCGACCAGCGCGATCACGCAGCCGCCGAACCCGCCGCCGGTCATCCGCGCACCGTGGGCGCCGGCTGCCACCGCCGCCTCCTGCAATGTGTCGACACTCGGCACGGTGATCTCGTAGTCGTCGCGCATCGAAGCGTGGGAATCATTGAGCAGTGGGCCGATCCGGCGCAGGTCGTCACCGGCGAGGAGCAACCTGGCCGCCTGCTCCACGCGTGCGGAGTCCGTCACGACGTGCCGAGCCCGCCGACGCAGCAGCGGCGGCAGCTTGTCCAGCGTGGTGGCCAGGCTCTCCAACGGCACGTCGCGCAGCTCGTGCACCCCCAGGCGCAGCGCCGCCTCATGGGAGGACTGGCGACGTTCGGCATACTCGCCGCCGGTGTGCGAGTGCTCCGTGCGCGAGTCGATGACCAACAGCGACAGCCCGGCGGCGGGCAGGTCGAACGGCAGCTGGGTGATCGCCACCGCGCGGGTGTCGATCTGCATCGCGTGCGCCTCCTGCCCGCACACCGACGCCAGCTGGTCCATCAGGCCGGTCGGCGCGCCGGCGATCTCGTTCTCGGCGTCGCGGCCCAGGTCCGCCACGGTCTCCTCGTCCAGTTGCCAGCCGAGCAGGTCGGACCAGGCACGAGCAGTCACGCAGGACAGCGCGGCCGATGACGAAAGTCCCGCTCCGACAGGCACATTGGAGTCCAGCGCGATGTCGAGGCCGGTCACCGGAAGGTCGCGCCGGGCGGCCGCCCACCCCACGCCCACGACGTATGCCGCCCAGCCGTAGTCGCCATCCTCGGTGACGTCGGTCAGCTCCACGGTGGCCACGGCGCCGTCGTCCATCGACGCCGACGCCACCCGCACCAGCGTGTCTTCACGCCGGCGCACCGCCGCCACGGTGTGCTGCGCGAGCGCGATGGGCAGGACGAATCCGCCGTTGTAGTCGGTGTGTTCACCGATGATGTTGACCCGGCCGGGCGCCGCCCACAGCCCGTCGGGCTCGGCGTCGTACAGCGAACGGAAGCGGGCCGCGAGAGCGTCGAGGTCGACAGCGTCGGGAGTGCGAATCACCTTGTTGCTCATGGGTTCATCGCTCATGCCGACGCGTCTCGCAGACGCTGTGCCACGTCCTCGGGCAGGCCGTCGTTGACGAACGCACCCTGACCGGACTCCGATCCGGCCAGGAACTTGACCTTGCCCTCCGCACGGCGGATCGAGTAGAGCTCCAGGTGCAGCCACGCCACGTCGCGGTGCGAGGAGGCCGGGGCCTGTTGCCAGGCCGCGATGTAGGGCGTCGGCTCGTCATACAACCGGTCGAAGCGCTGCAGCACGTCGAGATAGACACCGACGAAGCCGTCGCGCGCGGCGTCGTCGAGCGCGGGAATGTCCGGCACCTGCCGCTTGGGATAGAAGTGCACCTCGATCGGCCAGCGGGCGGCGAACGGGACGAACGCGATCCATTCGTCGTTCTCGGCGACGATCCTTGTGGCAGCAGCTGTTTCGCTGTCGATGAGGTCCCCGAAGAGGCTGCTGCCGTGCTCGTCCAGGTAGGTCTGCGCGTGCTGCAGCTCGGTTGCCGCCCGCGGAGGCACGAAGGGATAGGCGTAGATCTGACCGTGCGGGTGCTGCAGGGTGACGCCGATCTCCTTGCCGCGGTTCTCGAAGGGGAAGACGTGCTCCACGCCGTCCATCGCATTCAGCTCGGTGGTGCGGTCCGCCCAGGCGTCGACGACCAGCCGCGCCTGTGCCGGGCTGAGTGCTGCGAAGGAAGAGTCGTGATCGCTGGTGAAGCAGACGACCTCACACCGGCCGCGTCCGGCGCGCACCTGCTCGAGGCCTTGCCCCATCGTGGGGACGGAGGCAGTCGGGGTCTGGGGCGCCTGCGCGTTCAATTCGTATGACGGGAAGCGGTTCTCGAACGCGACGACCTGGTAGTCGGGGGAGGGGACCTCGGACAGGTGGTCGCGCGACGGACACAACGGGCATTGGTCCGCCGGCGGCAGGTACGTGCGGCTCTGCCGGTGCGACGCGACGGCGATCCACTCGCCGGTCAGCGGGTCCAGGCGCAGTTGCGAGCTGGTCACCGCCGTGGGCAGATCGCGTCGATCGGGAACGGCCTGCCGGTCGGTGCCGTCGGCGTCATACCAAAGGATCTGGCGGCCGTCGGCCAGCCTGCCCGTCGTGCGCTCCATCGCGACCCTCTCGTCGGATCGAAGTGTCCGCTGCTTCGATCGAAGTCGGACGTTTGAAAATGTTCAAGTCTGTTGTAGCACGCTCAGCGTACGCGGCGGATGCCGGCAAACGTGAAGCGGCCGCATCCGACGAGGGATGCGGCCGCTCCACGGCGTCTGCCGACGCGTGACGGTGCTCCGTCAGTCCTTGGACCGCTGTGCCAGGCGGGCGACGTTGATCGCCAGCTCGAGCGCGAGCCGGACGATCGCGACGATGATGATCAGCCACACCAGGTCGGTGATGCTGTGGATGACCGCGGAGAAACCGCTCATGTGCTTGACATGCGTCCCGCCGAAGTCCTCGCTGCCGAAGTTGTAGACGAGGTTGCTGATGAAGTTCAGGACCGCCCAGATGATGACGCCCAGGAACGTCAGGCTGGCGATCTTCTCGGTCAGCGACTTCTTGAACTGCAGGTCCGAGAAGAGGTCGCCGACACCTTCGCCGGCGCCCGAGACGACCTGACCCGCACCGGACGCGAACTGCTGCCCGGCCTGCTGAGCACCGCTGGCAAAGCCGCCGTGCTGGGTGTGCGTCTGGTCGGCCTGCTGGTCATAGCCCTGCTGGCCGTGCGGGTCGTAGCCCTGCTGGTGGTAGGACTGCTGGTCGTAGCCCGGCTGGTAACCCGGCTGCTGGCCGTAGTCGGGTTGCGGAGCGCTCTGTCCGTAACCCTGCTGCTGTCCGTAACCCTGCTGGGTGTCATGACCCTGCTGGTCCTGACCCGGCTGGCCCTGGCCCGCCGCCTGCTGCTGGCCGAAACCCTGGCCGAGACTCTGGCCCTGGTAGCCCTGGCCACCCTGCGGGGCACCCTGGCCCTGCTGATCGTTGTTCCACGAGCCACCTGTGGGCGTCGACATACGTTCCCTCCTTGGTCGGTAAGGCCCCTTGCGTGGCGCCCTCTGTCGCAGTCCATCCAACCTGCTGAGCCGCGAGGCGTCCAACGAACGCACCGCCGCGAGCGATTCGAGGCGAGCGACCGACCCGCAGTCATGGTCGGCGCGACGCACATCACATCGGACCGATTTGCACTTTGATATCCAAAAGGGCAAAAATTGAAGACATGCTCAGGACCTCGCCGGACACGACACCGCAGCTGCGCATCGCGGTGCCGATGTCCGCGAAACGGGCGCGGACCACCTACGCCATCACCCGGGCGGCGCGCGAACTGGCCGCCGACAAGGGGTATGACGAGTTCACGCTCGACGAGCTCGCCGCCAAAGCGGGCGTCTCGCGACGCACGCTCTTCAATTATTTCGACGGCAAGCTCGAGGCAACCCTCGGTGGTGGCCCGCAACTGACCCAGGAGGACATCGACACGTTCCTCGCCGGCGGCCCCACGGGGGAGTTCGTCGACGACGTGGCGGCGTTGGCGCTGGGTGTGCTGCGGGCCAGCACCGAGGTGCCGCTCGAACGCGACGACTGGACGCTTGCCCAGCGGTGCTTCGAGGTCAATCCCAAGCTGATCATCGCCGCACAGCAGAACTTCGAGGGCTTCGCTGCAGGCATTGCCGAACTGCTCGCGCGCCGCTCCGGCCGGCCGGCCGACGATGCCGAGAACGTCCTGCTCCTCACCGTGCTCGCCGCGACGTTCCAGGTCTCGCTGCACCGGTTCAGTGCGGGCGACGACCGGGAGATCCCGCAGATCTTCCTGGACAACCTGCGGACGGTGCGCCGGATCCTGCGCTGAGAGCGCCGTTCATTCCCCAGACCGAAACCATCTCAACCGAAGGACACCCATGGCTTCCCTGCTCTATCGGCTGGGCCGCACGGCCTACCGCCGGTGGCCGATGTTCCTCGCCGCGTGGGCGATCGTCCTCGTCGGCTTCGGCGCCGTCGCCATCGGCGTCAGCAAGCCGATGGTCGACAAGTTCAGCATCCCCGGCATCCCGTCACTGCAGGCCCAGTCGATGCAGCAGCAGCTCTTCCCGGGCACCGGCGACGTCCAGGACCAGGCCTCCGCGACCGTCGTCGTCGCTGCACCACAGGGTCACACCCTGGAGGAGACCAAGTACAAGAACGCCGTCAACGACCTGATCGCGGATTTGAAGAAGATCCCGCAGATGCCGACCGATCCCGCGGCACAACCGGTCAACCCGGTCGTCGCCGCACACGCCCAGAGCCGGCAGATCCTGGCCGCGGCGGGCAAGAGCCCGCAGGAGCAGGCCGCCGCCAGGAAGAACGCGCAGGCCCTCTCGCCGCTGTCGCCGGACGAGCGCACCGGCACCATCAGCTGGAACTTCAAGGTCGACACCGTCGCCGACGTGAAGGCCAGCACGCAGGACGACGTGCTCAAGGCGCTCGACGGCGCTCGCGCCGACGGCTTGCGCGCGGAGGTCAACGGCACCGGCATGCAGGCGATGCCGGAGACCGGTGGCAGCAGTGAGCTGCTCGGCATCATCGTGGCCGCCTTCGTCCTCTTCATCACCTTCGGCTCGCTGGTGGCCGCCGGTATGCCGATCATCTCCGCCGGTGTCGGCGTGCTCATGGGCGAGCTGGCGATCCAGTTCGCGACCGGCTTCACCACCATCGGCACCACCACACCGATCCTCGCCACGATGATCGGCCTGGCGGTCGGCATCGATTACACGCTCTTCATCCTGGCCCGCTACCGCACCGAGCTGCAGAACACCGACGACCGCGCGCACGCCGCCGGCCTCGCCGTCGGGAAGGCAGGCAGCGCCGTGGTGTTCGCCGGTCTGACGGTCCTGATCGCCCTCTGCGCGCTGTCGGTCGTCGGCATACCGTTCCTGACCTCGATGGGTCTGGCCGCCGCGGGTTCGGTGTTCTTCGCCGTGTGCGTCGCCCTGACCCTGCTGCCTGCCGTGCTCGGCATGCTCAAGACCAAGGCGTTCGGTGCGCAGCTGCGCAAGCGGCAGGACAAGGTCGCCGAGGACGGCAGGACCACCAACAACGGCGTGCGCTGGGCGAAGCTGCTCGGCAGGAAGCCGGCGATCGTCGTCACCCTGGTGGTCGTCGTGCTGGGCGCGCTCGCCCTGCCGATGAAGAGCCTGCACCTGGCGCTGCCCAGCGACTCGACCGCGCCCACGTCCACCACCCAGCGGCAGGCCGCCGACATGATCACCGAGGCTTTCGGCGCGGGCCGCCAGGCTCCGCTGCTCACGGTCGTCGACGGCAGCAAGATCGACGGTGCCCAGCAGCGGATGGCGGCATACGGCCAGGTGATGGGCTGGGCCGGCAGCCAGCCGGACGTGGTCAACGCCAAGATCATCGCGGTCAACCAGGACAAGTCCGGCGCGCAGATCCTGATCACCCCCAAGGGCGGCGCCGACGACCAGTCCACGCTGGACCTGCTGGACGCGCTGCGCAACGGTCAGTCGACCATCGAGGCCAAGACCGGCACCGAGGTCGGCGTCACCGGAGCCACCGCCGTGCAGACCGATGTGTCGACCCAGCTGACCAATGCCCTGCCGAAATACCTGGCGGTGGTGATCGGCTTGGCCTTCATCCTGCTGATGATCGTGTTCCGCTCGATCCTCGTGCCGCTGACCGCGACTCTCGGCTTCCTGCTGTCGGTGCTGGCCACCCTCGGCGCCACGGTCGAGGTCTTCCAGAAGGGCGCGCTCGGGCTGGTCGAGGGCCAGCCGATCGTGAGCTTCATGCCGATCATCCTGATCGGGATCGTCTTCGGCCTGGCCATGGACTATCAGGTCTTCCTGGTCACCCGGATGCGGGAGGCCTACGTCCACGGCGCCGACGCCCGGGCGTCGATCGTCGACGGTTTCCGGCACGGCGCGCGGGTGGTGGCGGCCGCCGCGACCATCATGATCTCGGTGTTCGCCGCGTTCATGCTGCAGAGCAACAGCCTGATCCAGTCGATGGGCTTCGCGCTCGCCGCCGCCGTCTTCTTCGACGCGTTCGTGATCCGCATGGTGCTGATCCCGGCGATCATGTACCTGCTGGGCGACAAGGCCTGGTGGCTACCGAAGTGGCTGGACCGGATCCTGCCGCGGGTCGACGTCGAGGGTGAGGGGCTGGCCGAGAAGCTGGATGCCGAACGCTCGGACGACGCGGCCCTCGCCAACGCCTGAGTGCCCGCCGTATGCCGTCACCCGCCTGGCGGCATACGGACGACCGAGCGGCCCGGTGAGCGGGGTGGGCACCGGGGCGCTCCGGTCGCCCAGCACGTCAGCCGCGCGTCACCGGATCGACTGGGGGTCGACGGCGCCCGAGGGGGCACTCACGGTCGGCTGCTGATTCCAGCCGTCCATCGTCAGCGCGCCCTCGTCGCGCTGCTTGTCCGGGGGCAGCAGCCGCAACACGTAGGTGCTGTCCGCGGCCAGGGTCAGGCTGCCGCCCTCGTCGGAGTGGTCGGTGATGACATAGACGTCCTTGCCGTCCAGCGAGGACTTCGTGCTGGACGCCTTGGCCAGGTCGCTGTCGCTGAGTGAGTCCTTGCTCAGCACTTGGTCGAGGAAGTTCTTGATGGTGACCGAGGCGAACTGCTTGCTGGCCGACGGCGGCGAGATGATCCACTTGTCCGCGGTCTTGGCCGCGACGTTCGCCGGCAGTCCGCCGCTGGTGGTCCAGAACTTCCGGTCGGCCTTGATGTAGGTCTTGCCGGACACGGTCCGCAGGGTCGCCGAACCCTTGCCGGCCTCGGCGAGCTGCACCTCCTGGTTGGTGCCGGCGATGTTGCCCTTGATGTCGATGGTCTCGTTCTGCGATGCGTCGTTGATCTTGATGTGCAGGTGCGCGGACTTGGCCTTGGGGTATGCCGCCCGGGCCCGGTGCACCAGGGTGGTGGCGTCCGGTACGCCCGCCTGAGCGCTGCCGCTCGTCGCCGCGCTGGTCGCCGCGCTGGGGGCCGACGACGACCCGCCGGCGGACGGACCCGCGGACGAGCCGCTGCCGCCCGAGGCGCCGGCGCTCGCCGGGGCGCTGCTGCCGGAGCTGGAGCTGGAGCCGCACGCGGCGAGGGACAGACCGAGCGCCGCGGCGAGGGTCAACTGGGAGACGCGAGTGACGGTACGCATGTCCCCAACGTACGTGACCGTGGGCGCGGTCCCTGCGACGACGCGCGACGGGTCCGTCGGCGGACCCGTCGTCATCAGATCAGGTCGTCGGACCGGTCGTGCGGTCGGGTCCGGAACCGGAGCCGGGGTCCGGGAACGTGACATAGCCCTTCGGCACATCCACCCGGGCTTGGGTGTTCCAGCCGTCGAAGGTCGCCTTGCCGTCGGACCCGTCATCGGAGGCGCCGGAAACCTCGGCGACGTTGTTCTTCCCGTCGGCGAAGACCTTGAAAGTATTGGTGTCGGCGTGTGAGTCCTTGCCCTGTGCGACGAACACCGGCGCGTCGCCCTGCGACCCGCGGCTGGTGGTCATGTCGCCGAGTTCGCTGTCGGAAAGCGCGCCTTCGCCGAGCATCTCGTCCAGGAACGCGCGGATGGTCAGCTTGCCGATCGAGTTGTCGGTCGCCATCCGGTGGGGCGCGAGCACCCACTTGTCGGCGAGCAGTGCGGCCGTGGTCGTGTCGGACTTCGCCGCGGACTCCCAGAAGTCCTGATTGCCCTTGATGTAGTACTTGTCGTCGACCGTGCGCAGCGTCGCGTTGCCGCTGCCCGGGTCCTTGATGGACAGTTCCTGATTGCTGCCGTCCATCGTGCCGCGGATATCGATGGTCTCGGTGACGCCGTTGTCGTCGACCGAGGCGTGCAGGTGTGCCGAGGTCGCCGCTCGGTATGCCGACCGGGCGTCATGAGCCAGGGACGTGGCGTCCGGCACCGGCGCAGTGGCGTCGACCGACGCTCCGGCACCCGACGAGACCGACGACGCACCCGACGACGGGCCCGTCACCGTGACGGTGCCGGAGGACCCGCACGCGACCATTGCCGGGCTGAGGGCGAGGACGAACGCGCAGACGGAGATGCGAGTGACGGACCGCATGACTCCAGGATAATGGCGAGGACGACAGGCGTTGCGGGGTCCTGATATCGATTCGTCCGGCCCCGGGCGCACCGCCTAATCTAAAGGCCATGACCGATCCGACCGTTGCCCTCACCACCCGCGTCCAGCAGGCCCTCGCCGAGGCCTTCGGACCGGAATGGCGAGAGGCGGACCCGGTGATCCGTCCGGCCAACAAGCGCCAGACCGATGCGGACTTCCAGGCCAACGCCGCGATGGCGCTGGCCAAGCGGGTCGGCAAGCCGCCGCGGGAGGTGGCCCAGGCGATCGCTGACCGGATCGCTGCGGACGACGCATTGATCTCGGCGGTGGAGATCGCCGGCCCCGGCTTCCTCAACCTCACCCTGCGGACCGACTGGGTCGCTGCCGCCGCCAACCATCAGCTCGACGACGAGCGGCTCGGCATACCGTCGCCGGAGCACGAGATCGTGGTCATCGACTACTCCTCGCCCAACGCGGCCAAGGAGATGCACGTCGGCCACCTGCGCACGACCGTCGTCGGCGACTCGCTGGCGCGCACGCTGGAGGCGCTGGGTCACCAGGTGATCCGGCAGAACCACCTGGGCGACTGGGGCACCGCGTTCGGCATGCTCATCGAGCACCTGCTGGAGGTCGGCGAGGACAGCGACGACGCCAAGCTGCTGGAGACCGACCCCAACGCCTTCTACCGGGCGGCCCGCACGGAGTTCGACGCTGCAGGTGATTTCGCGGTGCGGGCCCGTCAGCGGGTGGCGACGCTGCAGAGCGGCGACGCTGAGAGCAAGCGGCTGTGGGTCAAGATCATGGACTTCACCCGCAACTACATCAACCGGGTGTATGCCGACCTGGGCATCACGTTGACCGATGCGGACCTGCGCGGGGAGTCGTCATACAACGACGAACTCGCCGAGGTCTGTGACACGTTGCAGGCCAAGGGGATTGCGGTCGTCAGCGAAGGTGCGCTGTGCGTCTTCCAGGACGAGTTCACCGGTCGGGACGACAAACCGGTGCCGCTGATCATCCGCAAGTCGGACGGTGGATACGGTTACGCCACAACAGATCTGGCGACCATCCGGCACCGCTCACTCGACCTGCACGCCACCCGTGCGTTGTATGTCGTGGGCGCTCCGCAGAACCTGCACTTCCGGATGGTCTGGGCGGCCGCCGACAAGGCCGGATGGGTGCAGGGCACCGAGCCGATCCACGTGCAGATCGGCAATGTCGTCGGCACCGACGGCAAGATCCTGCGCACCCGGTCCGGTGACCTGATCTCCTTGCAGTTCCTGGTGGATTCGGCGCTGGAGCGTGCGGCCGAGGTCGTCGCCGAGTCGCGGCCGGACCTCTCGGACGAGGAGCGCGCGACGATCGCGCACCAGGTCGGCATCGGAGCGATCAAGTACGCCGACCTGTCGGTGTCGCACGACTCGGGTTACACCTTCGACCTGGACCGGATGCTCGCCTTGCAGGGCAACACCGGCCCCTACCTGCAGTACGCCACGGCCCGGATCCGGTCGATCCTGTCTCGTGCGGACGCAGTGCAGCTCGACGGACCCATCGTGCTGAGTGAGCCGGACGAGCGGGCACTGGCGTTGCGGTTGCTGGACTTCGGGCCGGTGGTGGCCGAGGTCGGCGAGACCCTGGAGCCGCACCGCCTGGCGGCATACCTCTACGACCTCGCGACGACGTTCACGGCGTTCTACGAGCACTGCCCGGTGCTCAAAGCGGAGGACGCAGCCGTCCGCGACAGCCGCCTCGCGCTGTGTGCGCTGACCCGCAAGGTGCTGGTCAAGGGCCTGGACCTGCTCGGCATCGAGTCCCCGGACCAGATGTAGCGGTTCCACGTCGGTCGAGTAGGGCGAGCCGATAGGCGAGCCCGTATCGAGACCACGTGCGCCGAACACCTGGTCTCGATACGGGCTCGTTCCTCGCCCTACTCGACCCGCGTTATGCGTGCGGGCCACCCAGAATGTCGCCGATCAGTTTCTCCAGGATCGTGCGCAGCACCGTGCTGAGGTCGTCGGACTCGTGCTTCTCGGTGGGTTTCGCCGAGTCGTCCAGGCCGGGTCTCGGCCCGGAGACCTGCGCACCGACCGGATAGACCTTGCTGTCACCGGGCAGCGGCATGCCTTGGCACACCGAGTCCTGTTCCGGCACAGCGCCATGCATCAGGAAGCCGTATGCCGCGTCGGTGACACAGGTGTTCTTGCTGCCGAGCACGGCGCCGTGGTTGCCCTGGTTGTTGACCGTCAGCAGCACCGTGTGGGGTGACGCCTTGTGCGCGGCGACAGCACCTTCGTACGGCGTCGCCGGGTCGAGGGTGGTGTCGACCATGAGGATGGTCGGCGACTTGGACAGGTCGACCTTCCGGTTGGTGGCCTGGTAGGGCCAGTAGGCGCACTGGTTGACGACCTGCCCGTACCCCAGAAGTGGATACTTCGGTCCGAGACTGCGGGCCCGATCGACGTAGTAGTCGGGGTCGCGCTGCCACGAGGTGTCGTTGCAGGTGGTCGCCATGAAGGTGGTGCTCTCGCGGTTGTCGGTGTAACTGTCCGAACCGGAGCCGAGCAGGGCGAACGCCCGGTAGAGCGCGATCTTGTCGCCGTCGCGCGCTTCGTCCAGGAAGCCGAGGAACTTGGCCGCCGTGACCAGCCCCTTGTCGGAGTACATCTGCTGGGCGAGGACGTTGTCGACGACGTTCGCGGAGAAGAAGCCGAGCCGGCCCTCGGCGGCCGCCTTGCGCACTCGCTGGTGGGTGGCTTCGACCTCCGCGGCGGTCGCGCCGATGCCGTACTGATCGTGGTGCCGGGCCGCCCACGGCTCGAACTGCTGGGTGAAGCGGCGCTGGAAGCCCATCGGTTGGTAGCCGAAGCTGGCCTGGAAGTCCTGGCTGAACGCGGTGTTGCTGTCCAGCACGAAGCGTCCGACGTGCTCGGGGAAGAGCGTCGCGTAGTGGGCGCCGAGCCACGTGCCGGCCGAAACCCCGTAGTAGTCGATCTGCTGCACGCCGAGCAGTCGGCGCACCAGCTCCTGGTCGCGAGCGGTGTTGTCGGTGGTGATGTAGGGCAGGTAGTCGCCGTGTCGGGCGACGCATTTGTCGACCGAGGCCTTCACAGCGGTTTGCAGTGCGGTGACGTCGTCGGCGGTCAGCCGGTGGTTGTCGCGCACCCTGCTGCGCGGCGGGTCGCAGCTGACCGGTGTGCTCTCGCCGGTGCCGCGCGGGTCGACGCCGACCACGGTCTCGGTGCGGCCCATCGGCGACATGGCCGCGACGATGGCCGAGAAGCGGGCGGCCGGGCCACCGGGTCCGCCGGGGTTGGTGAAGACCACACGGCTGGATGCACCGGGTCGTTCGGGCGTGGTGCGGGTGACCATCAGGGTGATGTCGCCCTTGTCGGGGTGGGCGTAGTCCTTCGGTGCGCTGACTCGCGCGCAGGTCGACCGCTTCGCCGCCGTGCCGAGCTCGCGAACTTCGCGCGGGCACAACGCGGCGCTCCAGGTCAGCTGCTGGGAGGTGTATTCGTCCAGGTCCGCATGCGTGGGCGACAGGTCACCCGCTGCGGCAGCCGCGGTCGCCGGGGCCGCGGCCAGCGCACCACCGCTCGCGGCGAGGAGGACGGCCAGGGCACTCACGGTGACGAGGTGCGGCAGGCGACGACGCATGACTGGACTCTCTTCCCTGCTGAGGGGGTGTTCGGTGTCGCGCCATGGACGTGGCCAGGGTCCGGATCGGTTCCGATCGCCGCCGTGCTGCGGAAAATGGAGCGCTGCAGCGGTCGCGTGCGTCACACTGGAACCACGAGTATGACGCTCGGGGGGTGCAGGACTTGGGAGGGATCACCATGTCCGGAAACCCGGATGCAGCAAAGTCGACGCAGCTCTATTTCGTCGTGGTCGGCCGTGTCGGCCGACTCATCGTCTGGTCGTGCACCAACCCGGTGCCGCCGGACTGGAGCATCGCCTTCGGCCCCGGCACGCGGACCCAGTGCGAGCAGTACCTGCACACGCATCAGCACTTCGCGCACCACTGACCCGGCGCACGGCATACGACGCCCACGTCGCCGAAGAAGCCGTCATGCGGCATGAAGGTGCGGCGTGGATCAGCCCTCGGGGAAACCGTTCGGGTTCTCGGACTGCCAACGCCACGTGTCCGCACACATGTCGTCGATCGTGCGCGTGGCGCGCCAGCCGAGCTCCTGGTGCGCTCGCGCCGGGTCCGCCCAGTAGGCCGGCAGGTCACCGGCACGTCGTTCGACGACTTCGTAGGCCAGCTCGTGCCCGACGGCGCGTTCGAAGGCGTGCAACAGCTCCAGCACCGAGGTGCCTTCGCCCGTGCCGAGATTGAACGCACGCACCGGCTCGCTCATCGCCGGCAGATGCTCCAGAGCGGCCACGTGGCCGGCGGCCAAGTCCATGACGTGGATGTAGTCGCGCTCTCCGGTGCCGTCCTTGGTCGGGTAGTCGTCGCCGAAGACGCGCAGCTTGTCGCGCCGACCGACCGCCACCTGGGCGATGTAGGGCATCAGATTGTTCGGCACCCCCTGCGGGTCCTCACCGATCCGGCCGGACGGGTGGGCACCGACGGGGTTGAAGTAGCGCAGCAGCGCCACCCGGAACCCGTCGGTGACGGACGCGACGTCGGTCAGCACCCGCTCGATCATCACCTTCGTCCGGCCGTATGGCGAGGAAGCCGAAAGCGGTTCGTAGTCCTCGTGATAGGGAACCGGCGCGTTGTCGCCATACACGGTCGCCGACGAGGAGAAGACCAGCTTGTCGACACCGTGCCGGGTCATCGCGCGCACCAGCGAGAAGGTGCTGTCGAGGTTGTTGCGGTAGTAGTCCAGCGGCTTCTCGACGCTCTCACCGACTGCCTTGAAGCCCGCGAAGTGGATGACCGCGTCGAAGTCCTCGCCGGCGAAGAGCTGCTCGGTCTTGTCCACGTCGGTCAGGTCGAAGGCGTGCAGCGTGATCGCCTGTCCGGACAGCGCCTCCAGTCGGCCGAGCACCGTCGGCTTGCTGTTGGCGAAATCGTCCACGATGACGACATCGTGGCCGTGATCGAGCAGGGCCAGCACTGTGTGGGAGCCGATGTAACCGGCGCCGCCGGAGACGAGTACGCGCATGGTCCATCAGGTTACGGTGCAAGGATGGAGCCCGTGGTGAGGACCCTGTGGACAGCCGATCATATTTCGCGCGTGGAGAACCCGACACTGACCACTCAGCCTCAGGGCGGTTATGTGATGGCCGATGTGCAGCGACAGTTGGACCGTGTCCTGTCGTTGATGCGGGCACAGCAGCCGGTGCCCGCGATCGGCACCGTCGGCCTGCGCCGCGCGCGTTTCCGGGAGGGCTACACGCCGGAGTCGGTCACCGCACTCTTCGACAACATCGCCGAATGGCAGCGCCAGCTCACCATCCAGCAGGAGACCCGCGACCTGGATGCGCCGGAGCAGCAGGTGCCGGATCGCGGCCGGCTGACCTGGAGCCGGCAGCAGCAGGTGTGGGTCCGTGAGATCACCTTCGCGGCAACACGTTTCGGCTCGGCGTACGAGACCGACCAGGTCGACGACTTCCTGGACAACGTGCTGCGGGCGATGGGCAACGGCGAGCCGTTGCCGGACATCCGGTCTGCGCAGTTCCACATGTCCCGGGCCGGCCGCGGCGGCTACGACGCCGCCGCCGTCGACCACTTCCTCGATCAGCTGGAGCGCATCCGCCCGCTGCGTTGAATGGCTTCGATTCCTCGCGGCCCGCGGGTAGCAACGGCTCGCAGGCTCGCTCGCTGCTATCCGCGAACCGGTCGTCGTCTCGCGGGCGTCGCCTTGCCGTCCGGACGGGTCGCTCTTGCCTGTCGCCTGTGCTGATCCGGTGGGGCGAGGACGAGTGTCTCGAGGCCCGACCCCTACTTCGGGCGGTTGTCGACGATCCGGCGGGCTTTGCCGACGGAGCGCTCGATGCCGCCGGCGGGGAGCACGGTGACCCGGGCCGACGTGCCGATCCGGTCCTTGATGTCTCGGGCGAGGTCGATCTCCACCTGCGCCCACAGGTCGCTCGAGAAGCCTTCGGTCGCTTCGACATTGACGGTCAGCTCGTCCAACCGCCCGGGGCGGTCCAGCACGCACTGGAAGTATGGCGACAGCCCGTCATACCCGAGCGCGAGCTCCTCGATCTGGGTCGGGAAGACGTTCACCCCCCGGATGATCATCAGGTCGTCGCTGCGGCCGGTGATCTTGGCCATCCGCCGGAACGCCGGTCGCGCAGTGCCCGGCAGCAGGCGGGTCAGGTCCCGGGTGCGGTAGCGCAGCACGGGCATCGCCTGCTTGGTCAGCGAGGTGAAGACCAGCTCGCCCTCCTCGCCGTCGGCGACCGGCTCGCCGCTCACCGGGTCGATGATCTCGGGCAGGAAATGGTCCTCCCAGATCGTCGGTCCGTCCTTGGTCTGCGCGCACTCCATCGCGACGCCCGGTCCCATCACCTCGGACAGGCCGTAGATGTCGACGGCGTCGATGCCGGCACGCTCCTCGATCTCGGCCCGCATCGCATCTGTCCACGGTTCGGCGCCGAAAACGCCTACCCGGAGCGGGAGTTCGAGCGGGTCGATGCCCTGTGCGGTCATCTCGTCGAGGATCGAGAGGAAGTATGACGGCGTGACCATGATCGCGCGGGCGCCGAAGTCGCGCAGCAGCTGCACCTGTTTGGCGGTCTGACCGCCCGACATCGGGACGACCGTGCAACCGAGCCGCTCGGCGCCGTAGTGCGCACCGAGGCCGCCGGTGAACAGGCCGTAGCCGTAGGCGACGTGGCAGACATCGCCCGGCCGCACTCCCGCGGCCCGCAGCGAACGAGCCACCAGGTCGGCCCAGGTGTCGATGTCCTGGCGGGTGTAGCCCACGACGGTCGGCATGCCGGTCGTGCCGCTGGAGGCGTGCACGCGCACCACCTCGGATCGCGGCACGGCGAACATCCCGAACGGGTAGTTGTCCCGCAGGTCGGCCTTCCCGGTGAACGGCAGCAGCCGCACGTCACCGAGTTCCTTGATGTCATCGGGATGGACACCGCTGGAGTCCAAGGCGTTCCGGTAGTGCGGCACGTTCTGGTATGCCGCGGCGACCGTCGCCTGCAGGCGCTCCAGCTGATGTGCGCGCAACTCGTCGATCGACCACTTCTCGGCGGCATCCCATGCCGCTGCGGGGTCCAGCTCTGCACCATCACTCATGAGATCCTCCTCGACCTGCCACGAAACTCTGCGATCACTGCGCCGTCGGCCTCGCGACGGACCGTCACGTCGGTGATGCCGGACCGGCCGTAGGTCACGCGCTCGCTGGCGTCGGCGACCAGCACGTCACCGAGCCGCCCGGCCGTGACGAACGAGATGTCGCCACCGGAGGCCACCGTGGTGTGGCCGCTCGCATTGCACGCGAGGGCGAACGTCGAGTCGGCCAGCAGGAAGATGTGCCCGCCGTGCGCGATGTCGTGCCCGTTGACCTGATGCTCACGCAACTGCATGCGGGTGCGTGCGTGGCCGCGGCCGTCGTCATACAGGCCGACATCGAGGAGCTCGATCTCCTGCGCCGCCGACGCACGATCCTCCTGCCACATCGTGTGCACGTGATCGGTTGCCTCCATGCGGGCAGTGTGCCACCGCGGGGGCGAGGAGGAGGACGATATCCCCGAATTACTGACCATTCGATCAGTATTTGGACAGGGGTCCGCATCCGAGTTCGGGAACCGCCGCCAACTCCCTTCCGCTACCGGCCGGTCCGCAGTAAGAATGTGCGGGGTGTCTCCAGAGACGCACGACGTGCAGTACGGGCACGTTCGGAGTGCGCAGGACATCCACGAGGGGAACGTCGATCGGTGGCCCAGGGAGCCTCCGTCTCGGTCGACGCATTTCCAGCAGTGCCCGTACAGGGAGGACCCCCATGAAGACTCGGCAGATCGCTGCAGGTGCCGTCGCCCTGACGGCGGCGGTGGGCATGACCGTCACGGCCACCACCGGCCCGGCTCGGGCCGCGGATCGCACTGTGCGCCTGACGAATTCGGGTCGTGCGTCGATTGCGGTGCACGACAAGCTGGTCGACCGCGGCGCCGTCGCCTCGCACACCCTGATGCACCTGTCGTTGCAGGTGCCGTTGCGCAACGAGCGCATCCGGCAGGATCTGCTGCGCAAGGGCGCGGTCATCTCGCCCCAGCAGTACGACCGGCTCTTCGCCGCGTCGCCGGCGGATCTGCGCAAGGTTGCTGCATGGGCGACGGATCACGGGTTGCGGGTGACCGCCACCGACGCGACGTCCGGTGCGGTGCAGGTCACCGGTACGGCCGCCGCCATCAACAAGGCCTTCCGCATCACCCTGCGCACAGCACACGCCGAGGGGCGCACCGGCATCGTCCCGGACAACGCTCCCGCTGTGCCGGCGAGTCTCGGGATCAGCGGCGTCTCCGGTCTGAGCACGCTGGGGCGCAGCGCCGTCCGGCCCCAGCAGCAGCTGCAGGTTCGGCGCGAGCCGGTGGCGCGCCATACGCTCGGCAGCCAGCAGACCGCCGCGGCCGCGAACAACCAGTACTGCTCGAAATACTGGGGGCAGAACCTCGCGGTCACGGCACACAAGTACGCCAAGATGTCCAACTACCAGTGCCCGCTGTCCCCGCAGCAGGCCGTCAAGATCTACGGCATGTCCGGCGCCGCGAACGCCACGCCCAGCCTCGGAATCTTGTTGTGGGGCGACGACCCGAACGCCTTGACCAACGCCAATGTGCTGTCCGGCGCATACGGCTACCCGAAGCTGACGAAGTATTCCAAGCTGGTGGCCAAGCCCAATGCGCGAATGGTCGACTGTGAGGACGGCTCCAGCGAGCAGAACCTCGACGTCCAATCGACCCACGACATCGCCCCGAAGGCGGCGATCCGCTACTACGGCGCCGCGAGTTGCTACTTCGTCGACACCACGGCGATGCTCGCCAAGGCGGTCGCGGAGCACAAGGTCACCACGGTGTCGATGTCGTTCGGCGCCCCGGAGAAGTTCCAGGACGCGAGTGACCTCTCACAGTTCAACCGGGTCGCCGCCCAGGCCGCCCTGACCGGCATCTCGGTCATCGTCTGCAGCATGGACAGTGGCGACTACAGCACCGATCCGGACGTCGGCGCCCGGACGGTGGCGTTCCCGGCCTCGTCGCCGTTCGTGACCGCAGTGGGCGGCACCGCCGTCGGCCTCACCTCCTCGGGCGGTCGCGGCTTCACGCTCGGCTGGGCCAGTCGCTACTGGGACCAGCCCAACGCCGGCAACCTCACCGGCATCAAGCGGGTGTACGGCGGACACAACAGCATCGGCGCGGGCGGCGGGGTGAGTGCCAAGTTCGCCCAACCCGCCTGGCAGAGGGGCAAGGTCACCGGCACCACGACCAAGCGCGCGATGCCGGACGTGGCGGCGCTCGCCGACCCGGTCACCGGTCTGGCGATCGCCTACGGACCCTCGACGGCGGAGATCAGCATCGGCGGCGGCACCAGCCAGGCGACGCCGCTGGTCGCCGCCATGGTGGGCGTCTCCAAGTCGATCACGAAACGGCAGGTCGGCAACGCCGCACCCTACTTCTACAAGCTGGCGGGCAGCAGTGCGATCCGCGATGTCACCGGCCCGACCGGCACGTATGGCGCCTGGTTCGGCACATGGGACAACGGCGACCAGGTGATCGTCGGTGTCGGTGACAAGCCCGACTCGCTCACCGTTGCCAAGGCCTGGGACGACATCACCGGTGTGGGCGAGCCGACCGGCCAGGGCTTCCTGACCGGCTTCGGCCGCTGATTCGGCGAATCCCGTTCGTCCGTGCAGAATGCGTGAAGTTCAGGAGGGCAGGCACCTCCTCGCGGTGCGACGGCGTCGGGCGTCGCACCGCTCTTCGCGGGACAGAGAGCACACGTCGTGACCGAACCAGGTAAGCACCGTAGGACCGCAGGATCTTCACTGCGCCAGGTCGGGACGTCGGTGATCGGCGTCACCGTCGGATTTCTCGTAGTGGCGCTCGCAGTCTTCGGCGGGATCACATTGTTCGGCGGCGGCGACGACAAGCCGGCGGCCGTCACGACGGCCGCGTCGTCATCACCGGTCGGATCCGCCGGCGCCGCCCGATCGCCGGGCCAGTCCGACATACCGGTGCCGCACGTGCCGCAGTCGGTGCTCGACAAGCTGCCGGTGGCCGACACCGACGGCAAGGTCGTCGATGCGCCGATCGACCTGACCACCGGCAGTGGCGGCCTGGCGATCGAGATCGCCAAGCCGATGCCCGGCTTTGCGCAGCCGGGGAAGGAGCCGATCACACTGATCCCCAAGTCGCAGATCGGCACGACGACCTGGCTGCCGGTGCTGCGGACCGAGCGGGGTTGGGCGCAGGTGCGGCTGCCGTCTCGCCCGAACGGTGCCACGGCGTGGGTGCCGGCGGCAGGCCTCGAGCGCGCGAGAACCCAATGGGCGGTGCAGGTGTCGCTGTCCAAGGGCACCATCACCGTCACGTATGACGGCAAGTCCCGCGGAACCTGGACTATCGGACAGGGAAAGCCGTCGACACCCACCCCGGTCGGCGAGACGTTCCTGCTCAGCGGCTTCGTCGACCCCCACCAGTCCTTCTCACCGGTGATCTACGCACTCGGTGCACACTCCGCGACGCTGGACTCGTATGGCGGGGGCCCGGGCACGGTGGCCGTCCACGGCTGGCCGACCGCGGCGGGCCGCGAAGGGAAGGTCTCCCACGGCTGTATCCGGGTCCCCGATGCGGCTCTGCAGATGTTCGCGAAACTGCCGACCGGCACGCCCGTCGACATCGCCGTCTGAGCCCGCCATCTCGCGGTTCGAGCACCCCGGACGACCGGTCCGGCAACTGGTTACACCGCATGGTGATATTGGGTACTGTGTTGCCCGCGCCACACCCCGATCCCCGTCCGGACCCCCCATCCACAGGCATGGATCAAGCTTGAAATTCAACTATTGGGAGGAAGTTTGATGAAGCGTCGTCACATCGCGACAGGAGCCGTCGCGCTGACAACGGCCATCGCAATGGCGGGCACGGGTGCCACCATGGCGCACGCCGCCGGCAAGGGCAGCGACAAGGTGCGATTGACCAACTCCGGTCGCGCCGCACTGCCCGACCACGGCAACCTGCGCACTCTGAGTGCCGCATCCACCAGCGCCGACATCGACCTGTCGATCGCCGTCCCGCTGCGGAACCAGGCGCTGATGAACCGCATGCTGGCCAACGGCGCTGTCATCTCACCGGCGCAGTACAAGCAGCTCTTCGGCGCATCCCCAGCGTCGCTGCAGAAGGTCGCGGACTGGGCCAAGAGCGAGGGCCTCAAGGTCACCGCCAAGGACGCGGTCACCGGTCTGGTGACCGTCACCGCGCCGGTCCGCACCGTCAACAAGGCGTTCTCGCTCAAGATGCAGCGGGTCGCCCTCGGCTCCGACACCGGCTTCGCGCCGAACACCGACCCGTTGGTGCCCAAGTCACTCGGCGTCGTCAACGTCGCCGGCCTCACCACGGTCAGCAGCCGACACACCGGCCCGCTGGACACGCTCGGCACCCGGCGTCCGCTGAGCTCGGTGCGTTCGGCGCAGCACACCGAGTCGCCGTTCTCGAACAGGCGCGCCCTGCCGGGCGGCAAGGCTGCCGCTGCGGCGACGCCCTCGAACAAGTGCTCGGCTTACTGGGCCCAGTACTCCGCGGTGACGGCGCTGAAATTCCCGAGCACCTCCAACATGATGTGCGGCTACAGCCCGCAACAGACCGTGAAGCTCTACAACGCCGGCAAGGCGTCCACGGCCAAGGCCAACATCGGCATCCTGCTCTGGTGCTCCGACAAGGCAGCGAAGTCCAAGGCCAACGCGGTCTCGTCGGCGTTCGACTACCCGACGCTGACCAGCTACTCCGACCAGTCGGCTCCGGAGAGCAAGGCGAAGGACAGCGCCTGCCTGAAGCCCGACTACGGCGAGCAGGACATGGACGTGCAGACCTCGCACTACATCTCGCCGAAGTCGTCGATCACCTACTACGGTGCCTCCGACAGCACCGACGCAGCGCTGCTGAGCATCTTCAACAAGGCAGTCACCCAGCACAAGGTGAGCACCATCTCGATGTCATGGGGTGGTGACGAGTCCGGTCAGAGCAAGAGCTTCAAGCAACAGTTCGACCGCATCGCTGCGCGCGCCTCGCTGACCGGCATCAGCCTGTTCGCGAGCAGTGGCGACATGGGTGACGGAAGCATCCAGGAGGGCGACGTCACGCCGACCCGCGCCAAGGAGCCGAGCTACCCGGCCACCTCGCCGTTCTTCACCGCGGTGGGCGGCACCGCCGTAGCGCTCAACAAGGCGGGCACCCGGCAGTTCACCGTCGGCTGGTCGACCAGCCTCTGGGACCAGCCCAAGGCGACCAGCACCGCCGGCATCACTCGCTACCCCTACTTCGGCAACTCGGTCGGTGCGGGTGGTGGCGTGAGCCGTGACTACGCCCAGCCGGCGTGGCAGAAGGGTGTGGTCAAGGGGTCGACGACCAAGCGGACGATCCCGGACGTCAGTGCCGTCGCCGACCCGGCAACCGGCATCGTGCTCACCTTCGATGGCGCGACCGGCACGACGAGCGGCGGCACCAGCCAGTCCTCGCCGCTGGTCGCCGCCCTGGTGGCGTCGTCCAAGGCGCTGACCGGTCGCAAGGTCGTCAACGCCGCGCCCTACTTCTACAAGCTGCGGGGGACCTCCAACCTCACCGACGTCAAGGCGACGACCGCCGGCAAGTACGGCATGGTCTTCGGTCAACTCAAGAACGGCCACTACGTGCTCGAGGGCCTGGCGCAGCCGTCCGACTCGCTGCGCGTGGCGACCGGCTGGGACAACGTGACCGGTCTGGGCGAGCCCAGCGGCAGCTTCCTGACGTCCTTCGGTAAGTGACGTTCGGCCGAGATCCACAGCTCGATCCGGCGGCGTGGGCTGGTGCCCGGCACCGATCCGCGCCGCCGGCAGACGTACTTTTCGACAACTGAAGTGAAGGGGAGCAAGACCATGAGACGCAACACTGCGTTGTTCGGGGCTTCATTGGTGGCAGGTGTCGCTGCTGCTTCGGGGCTGATCATGACCGGCGGCACCAGCTCTGCCGCACCTCGCAATTCGTTCTATGGCGTCGCGTGGAGTGACCCGACGAGCGGCCAGTCCCAAGGTTGGAAAACGGGCACCTACTCAGATCCGTACGGCGTGGAGTTCGCGGGCGCAGCCTCTGCCAGTGCCGTGGCTGCCGGTCCGGCGACCTTCCGGTCGGCTGCGGGCGGTGCCGCCGTGACGGTGACCACCACGTGTGTGGCCGGCAAGCCGAGCGTGCTGGTCTCCGGTGGCGGTGCCGCAGGCGTCCACACCGGGGGCTCGGTGTCGCTCGCGACATTCACCAATTCGAACGCAGTGGGCACCGTCTCGTTCGCGTCGAAGACCGTGGGTGGGCACCTGGTCGGGGCCTACATCTCCATGCCGAGCCTTTCGCCTGGGACGTACGTCGCGCTGACCGGCGCCGACTGCGCGGCGGCTACGACGCCGCCGCCGGCCACGTCGACGACCACCACCCCGCCGACCTCCACGTCGACGACCACCCCGCCGCCGAGCTCGACGACGACCAACCCGCCGACGTCGACGCCGCCGACGACGGCGCCTCCCAGCACGGAGCCGCCGACGCCGACGCCGACGACCACCACCCTCCCGGTCACCGGCTGATCGCGGTCATCAACACGACAGGAGCTGTGCCCCCACGCGCCATACGGCGTGCGGGGGCACAGCCCTTTCTGGTGCGGCGACGACTCTGCAAGGGTGGGGGTATGACGCAGGCGCCGCACCATGCACCGATCCTGGGCGACGGACGCGAGCTGCGCCGGCTGGTCTCCGGCGACGTCCCGCCGCTCGAGCACGGCGTGCCCGGCTGGGTGGGCGACGACGGTGTGCACGCATTCGCCATCGACGACGCGGACGCTTTCGCCGGGCTGGTGGCGTTGCGACTGCCCGAGCATCGAGACGGCGCAGGCCAATTGGCGTGGCAACTCCGGCCCGGATCCCGGGGGCGCGGTCTCGCGGCAGCTGCGTTGCGAGCCGTGATCGCGCACGGCTTCACCCATCTCGGGCTGCGCCGGGTCGAGGCGTATGTCGCCCGCACCAACCGGTCCGCGCTCCGCACGGCAGCGCAAGCGGGCCTGCGCACCGAAGGGGTGCTGCGCGAGTTCCGCGACGGTGCCGACGCGATCGTCCTCGGCCGACTCGCGAGCGACCCCGAGCCGGGCACCCGCGACGCGTTCACCGCATGGCTCAACACCTCGCTGCCGACCAAGCGCACCATCGCCCAGGCGCTCGTCCGTGACGAATCCGGCCGGCTGCTGGTGTGCGAGCTGGTCTACAAGAAGCCCTGGGACCTGCCCGGAGGCGTTGTCGATCCGATGGAGTCGCCTGCGTCCGCGGTCGTGCGCGAACTGCACGAAGAGCTCGGAGTGACCGCCCGGGTGCATTCGCTGGCCGCCGTCAGTTGGCTGCCGGCCTGGCGTGGCTGGGACGACGCGACGTTGTTCCTCTTCGAAGTCACCGTGCCGGCGGAGCAGCTGTCCGCCATACAGCTGGAGGCACGGGAGATCCGGGCCGTGCACTGGTGCGACCTGTCCGAACTCGCCGAGCACGCAGCCGATTACACGGTCCGTGCCGCCGAGCGCGCGCTCGCCGCCCTGGATGCCGGAGCCGGCACCGTCTATCTCGAGGACGGCCGCCCGCCGTCCTGGTGAGGACTCAGCGGGCCTCGAGCTCGTCCGGCAACAGCATGTTGATCAGCATGCTGACGAACGACACCACGAGCGCGCCGAGGATCGCCGCCCAGAAGAAGTCGTCGATGTGGAAGGACAGCCCCAGGCTGTCGGACAGCCACGACAGGATCTGCAGCATGAAGGCGTTCACCACGAAGGTGAACAACCCCAGCGTCAGGAAGATGAGCGGGAACGACAGGAAGTGCGCGATCGGCTTCACGATCGCGTTGATGACGCCGAAGACGATGGCGACGACGATGATCGTCAGCACCTTGGAACTCGTCGACTTGCTGTCCTGAGCCAGCGTGATGCCTGGCACGACGATCGCGGCGATCCACAGCGCGACAGCGTTGATACCGGTCTTGACCAGGAAGTTCTTCATGGGTCCAGCTTGTCACGTATGACGCTCGCGACCGCCGCGAACGCGCCTGCCGCGGGGTCCTAAGCTGCGGAAGTATGACTGACGCCACACCGGGGACCGTCCGACTGCGAGCGACCCTCGAGTTCATCCCCCGTTACGTCGCGGGCAAGCCGGCAGCCGAGCAGCCCGGGCGCACGACATACAAGATCAGCAGCAACGAGAACCCTTATCCGCCACTGCCGTCCGTGCTGCAGGTGGTGCAGGACGCCATGCAGACGATGAACCGCTACCCCGACATGGGCACCGTCGAGCTGCGGGAGGCGATCGCGAAGCACTTCGACGTGCAGGCTGACGAGGTGGCGACCGGGACCGGCAGTGTCGGGCTGCTCGGCACGCTGCTGCAGATCACCTGCGAGGCCGGCGACGAGGTCGTCTACGCCTGGCGGTCCTTCGAGGCCTACCCGATCGTCGTGGGGCTGTCCGGTGCGACCGGCGTGCAGGTGCCGCTGGACGGTGAGGCACGACACGACCTGTCCGCGATGGCCGACGCGATCACCGATCGCACCCGCCTGGTCATCGTCTGCAGCCCCAACAACCCGACCGGTCCGGCGGTGCACGCCGGGGAGCTGGAGGAGTTCCTGGAGCGGGTGCCGTCCGACGTGCTCGTCGTGCTCGACGAGGCCTACTTGGAGTTCAACCACGACACCGACGCCGCGGACGCCCTGTCCGTATGGCGCTCGCGCCCGAATGTCGCTGTGCTGCGCACCTTTTCGAAGGCCTACGGGCTGGCCGGACTGCGCGTCGGCTACTGCATCGCCCACGAGCAGGTCGCATCGGCGCTGCGCACCGCGGCGGTGCCGTTCGGTGTCTCGCACGTGGCGCAGCAGGCCGCGATCGCAAGTCTGGCGGCATACGACGAACTCGACGAGCGGGTCCAGGCGCTGGTCGCCGAGCGCGACCGGCTGCTGATCGGGCTGCGGGACCTGGGTTACCCCGTCCCCGACACGCAGGCCAACTTCGTCTGGCTGCCGCTCGGCGACAAGGCCCTGGACTTCGCGGCGGCAGCGGAGGCCGCCGGTGTGGTGGTCCGGCCGTTCGCCGGTGACGGCGTGCGCTGCAGCGTCGGCGAGGTCGAGGCCACCGATCGACTGCTCGAAGTGGCGGCACGCTGGTCCAGCTCCTACTCGGCCGACGTGGTTACTCATCGGTAGCCCTCCGGATTCGGCGCGCGGGACCGTCGCGGGTAACCTTCCCGCGTAAGGCAATGTGAGCCGCGTCATACCCGATGGACACCGATTCCGAACGTATGGCGACACGGCCCAGCGCCCGCCCGGTGACCCCGGCGCAGGCGCACGACACGTCGCGGCACACCCGGCCCGCGGCCGCCCGAGAAGGAGAACCCATGCCTGACGATGCAATGGATTCGGCGCCGGTGACGCCGGGCCCCGTGAGACATCACGAGACGGTGGTGACAGGTCCGATGGAGCACGACATCACCGATGGCGGCCCCGACATGGTGCAGTTCGTCGATGGCGACGGCAATCGTCTGCCGACCAGCGACGCGAACGCCGACTATGCGCAGATCGTGGAGGACCTGACCCCGGAGGACGGTCGCTCGATGTACCGCGATCTGGTGCTGGTGCGCCGGATCGACGCCGAGGGGCACGCGCTGCAGCGGCAGGGGGAGCTCGGCCTGTGGCCGTCCCTGCTCGGCCAGGAAGCCGCGCAGGTCGGCGCCGGGCGCGCGATGCGCCCACAGGACTACGCCTTCCCCGGTTACCGCGAGCACGGCGTCGCCTGGTGCCGCGACGTCCCGCCGGAGAACCTGCTGGGTCTCTTCCGCGGCGTCAACCACGGCGGCTGGGACAGCAACGCCAACAACTTCCACCTCTACACGATCGTCATCGGCAACCAGATGCTGCACGCGACCGGTTATGCCATGGGGGTACAGCGCGACGGTGCGGTGGGCACCGCGGACCTCGACCGCGACACCGCCGTCATGGCGTTCACCGGTGACGGGGGCACCGCGCAGGGCGACTTCAACGAGGCGCTGGTCTTCGCCGGCGTCGCGAATGCCCCGATGGTGTTCTTCGTCCAGAACAACCAGTGGGCCATCAGTGAGCCCAACTACAAGCAGTTCCGCATTCCGCCATACCAGCGCGCACGCGGCTTCGGCTTCCCGGGCGTGCGGGTCGACGGCAACGACGTGCTGGCCGTGTATGCCGTGACGAAGGCCGCGATGGACGCCGCTCGTGCCGGTCAGGGCCCGACCCTGATCGAGGCGTTCACCTACCGCATGGGTGCGCACACCACGTCGGACGACCCGACCAAATACCGCATCGCCGCCGAGGTGGACATCTGGCGCGAGAAGGACCCGATCGCCCGCATGCGCGGCTTCCTGTCGACCAAGGGCCACGCCGACGAAGAGTTCTTCGACGCCGTCGACAAGGAGGCCGACGAGCTGGCGGCTCGGATCCGCAAGGCTTGCCAGGAGATGCCCAACCCGCCGAAGCCGGCGATGTTCGACGACATCTACGTCGACCCGCATCCCGTGGTCGAGCGGGAGAAGGCGGAGTTCATCGCCTACCAAGAGTCCTTCGCCGGATCGGAGGGTGGTCACTGATGGCTGCTCAGAAGCTCTCCCTCGCCAAGGGATTGAACGCCGGCATGCGCAAGGCCATGGAGGACGACCCCAAGGTCGTGCTCATGGGCGAGGACGTCGGCAAGCTCGGCGGCGTCTTCCGGATCACCGAGGGGCTGCAGAAGGACTTCGGCGAGGACCGCGTCATCGACACCCCGCTGGCCGAGTCCGGCATCGTCGGCACCGCGATCGGCCTGGCGCTGCGCGGCTACCGCCCGGTGGTCGAGATCCAGTTCGACGGGTTCATCTATCCGGCGTTCGACCAGATCATCAGCCAGGTCGCCAAGATGCACGCGCGGTCGCTCGGGCACCTGAAGCTGCCCCTGGTCATCCGCGTCCCGTTCGGCGGTGGCATCGGCGCCGTCGAGCACCACACGGAGTCCAACGAGGCCTACTTCGCCCACACCGCGGGCCTGCGGACGGTCAGCTGTGCCGACCCGGCCGACGCCTACTGGATGATCCAGCAGGCGATCGCCTCCGACGACCCGGTGATGTTCTACGAGCCGAAGCGCCGCTATCACGAGCGGGCCGAGGTCGAGCTGGACGAGGCGGCCGGTGCACCGCTGCCGCTGCACAGCGCCCGCGTGGCCCGCGCAGGTGAGGACGCGACGCTGCTGGCCTACGGGCCGATGGTCAAGACCTGCCTCGACGCCGCGGGCGCGGCGCAGGGCGAGGGCAAGTCGCTGGAGGTCATCGATCTGCGGTCGCTGTCGCCGCTGGACACCGAGACGATCTTCGCATCGGTTCGCAAGACCGGTCGGTGCGTCGTGGTGCACGAGGCGTCGACCTTCCTCGGCATGGGCGCCGAGCTCGCCGCGCAGGTACAGCGCGAGTGCTTCTACTCGTTGGAAGCACCGGTCATGCGGGTCGGCGGTTACAACATCCCCTATCCGCCGTCCCGCTACGAGGAGGACTTCCTGCCCGACCTGGACCGGATCCTCGACAGCGTCGACCAAGCGCTCAGCTTCTGATGCAACTCGCCGGCCGCGGCCTGCTCGCTGGTCGAGTGCCCGGAGGAGCGAAGCGGGGGAGGGTGTATCGAGACCCGAGCCGCCATACTTTGAAACTTGCACGAGGAGAATACTTTTCATGGGCGTGAAGCAGTTCAAGCTGCCCGACCCCGGCGAGGGTCTGGTCGAGGCCGACATCGTCACCTGGAAGATCAAGCCGGGCGACCAGGTCAAGGTCAACGACATCGTGGTCGAGATCGAGACCGCGAAATCCCTGGTGGAGTTGCCGATCCCGTGGGAGGGCAAGGTCGTCGAGCTGTTGGTCAGCGAGGGTGCCACCGTCGAGGTCGGTGCGCCGATCGTGAGCGTCGATGTCGTCGGTGCCGAGGACGAAGCACCCGCTGCGGCCGCACCGGCCGCGGCGGCCGATGACTCCGGCGACGACTCGGGCGAACGCGTCGCCAATCTCGTCGGGTATGGCGCCGTCGAAGGCGCGACGAAGCGTCGTGCCCGGCGGGCGTTCGAGGGTGTGCAAGGACCAGGCAGTCAGGGCGACCCGTTGCCCGCACCGGACCTGCACAAGCACGTCGCGACCGACGCCGTGCCGAGCGCGCCGGTGCCGCGCGAGGATGCGCCGGCTCCGACCCGGTCCCGCCCCGGCGGAGCCGCTCCCGCGCCGGCCGCGAAGGGCGGCAAGGCGTTGGCCAAGCCCCCGGTGCGGAAGTTCGCCAAGGACAACGGTGTCGACCTGTCACAGGTCCAGCCCAGCCGTGCGGACGGCGTCATCAGCCGCGCCGATGTGGAGGCGTTCCTGTCCGGCGGCGGGGCCACTGCGTCCGCGCCGGCGGTTGCCGCGCCATACGACGGTGCACGCGAGACCCGCATCCCGGTCAAGGGCGTGCGCAAGATGACCGCGCAGGCGATGGTCGGGTCGGCGTTCACGGCGCCGCACGTCACCGAGTTCGTGACGATCGACATGACCCGCACCATGGAGCTGGTCGAGCGGCTGAAGTCCGACCGCGACTTCCGCGACCTGAAGGTCACGCCGCTGCTGGTCCTCGCCAAGGCGTTGTGCGTTGCGATCAAACGCAATCCGGAGGTCAACGCGACCTGGGACGAGGCGGCGCAGGAGATCGTCGTCAAGCACTACGTCAACCTGGGCATCGCCGCGGCGACGCCGCGCGGCCTCGTGGTCCCGAACATCAAGGACGCCGACCGGATGTCGATGCGAGAGCTGGGCGAAGCGCTCGGTGCGCTGGTCGGGACCGCCCGGGAGGGGCGCACGCCGCCGCCCGACATGTCCGGCGGCACGATCACCATCACCAACGTGGGCGTCTTCGGTGTCGACACCGGCACTCCGATCATCAACCCCGGTGAGTCGGCGATCCTGTGCTTCGGCCAGGTCCGCAAGATGCCGTGGGTGGTGACCGACGAGCACGGCGTCGACCAGATCGTGCCGCGCCAGGTGACGCAGCTCGGCCTGTCGTTCGACCACCGACTGATCGACGGCGACCTCGGGTCGCGCTTCCTGGCCGACATCGCCGCGTTGCTGGAGGACCCGGCGAAGGCGCTGGTCTGGGGCTAGCTACCCGCTCCGAGACGTTGAGGGCCGGCAGTTGGTGCGAAAACCGCACCAGCTGCCGGCCCCATTGCGATCCATCGCACCGGGTGCGCAGCGCTTGGTGAGCACGCCGTAGTCAACGCATCGGGTATGTCAGCAGTGCGGCCTACCGCACGGCGGGCAGAGCACCGGCCAGCAACTGCGCCAAATGTATGGCGGAAGTCCCCGCCAAGTCCTGCAGTTGCGTGCGACACGAGAAACCGTCGGCCAGGATGACGTCGTCCGGGCCTGCGTCCCGCACCGCCGGCAGCAGGTGGCTCTCCGCCACCGCGAGCGAGACCTCGTAATGACCCTGCTCGACGCCGAAATTGCCTGCTAAGCCGCAACATCCACCGATGCGGACAACCTCCGCACCCGCTGCCGTCAGCAGTCGCTCGTCGGCGGTCCAGGACATCACGGCGTGGTGGTGACAGTGCGGTTGGGCGATCACCCGCGTGCCGGTGAGATCCGGCGCACTCCAGTCAGTGGTGCGGGTCAGCAGCTCGGCGAGCGTGACGGTGGACCCGGCGACCTGGGCGGCGCGTGCATCGCCCGGTAGCAGTGCCAGCAGATCGTGGCGCAGCACGGCGGTGCACGACGGTTCCACTCCGACGATCGGCACGCCATCTGCCGCCGCCGGGGCGAGCGCCGAAACCAGTGTGGTGAGAGTGCGTTTCGCGGCGTCCAGCTGACCGGTGGAGATGAGTGTCAGCCCGCAGCAGGTAGCGCGCGGCGGCAGCACCGGCTGATATCCGGCGGCGCGCAGGACGTGCACCATCGCCGTGCCGATCTCCGGCGTGAACTCGTCGGTGAAGGTGTCCACCCACAGCAGTGCCGGCCGGTCGAGAGCGCCGGGCTCATAGGGACGCAGGCCGTGGGTGACGGCCCACTGCGCGAAGGACGTCGCTGCGATCACCGGGATCGAACGGCGCGGGTCGACGCCGCCGAGACGCTTCGCCATACCCGCCTTGTCGCCGAAGCGCATCGCCATCCGCGCGAGCCGTGGCGTCCGCCGCGCCAGCCTCAGCCACTGCGGCAACCGGCCGAGCGTGTAGTGCGAGATCGGCCGGCGACGGCCGGCGTACGCCTGATGCAGCACCTCCGACTTCATCGACGCCATGTCCACACCGGTCGGGCAGTCCGACAGGCAACCCTTGCACGACAGGCAGAGATCGAGTGCTTCGTGTACCGCCGGTGCACGCCAGTCACGTTGCACCACAGAGCCGTTGATCATCTCCTGCAGCGCCCGTGCGCGGCCGCGCGTGGAGTCCTTCTCCTCCTTGGTCGCGTGGTACGACGGGCACATGACCCCACCCGAGCCGGTGTTGTCAGCCCGGCACTTGCCGACACCGGTGCAGCGGTGGACCGACTGCCCGAAGTCGCCGTTGTCGGACGCCCAGGCGAGCGCGAGGCCCTCTGGTCTCGATACACCCTCCCCCGCTGCGCTCCTCCGGGCACTCGACCGACGTGGGCTTGGCCAACTCTGCGCCGGAAAGCGCAGATCGGCATCGATCGGTGCCGGATCGACGAGCACCCCTGGCGCCAGACGGTTCTCGGGATCGCAGATGCGTTTGACCGCCGCGAAGAGATCGAGGGACGTTGCGTCGTACATGTGCGGGAGGAGCTCACTGCGGGCGCGGCCGTCACCGTGCTCGCCGGACAGCGAACCACCGTAGCGGCCGACCAGCTCGGCGGCGTCGGTCATGAAGGAGCGCACCACCTGTGGTGCGTCCGGACGCTGCAGCGGCAGATCCAGCCGCACGTGCATGCACCCGTCGCCGAAGTGGCCGAACGGCGCGGACGTGAGCCCGTGTGCCGTGACCAACTCGTCGAAATCGCGCAGGTAGTCGCCCAGTCGGTCCGGGGGCACCGCGGCGTCCTCCCAGCCCGGCCACGCAGGCTCTCCGGCGGGTGACCGTCCCGCCAGCCCCGCCCCGTCGGCCCGGATGCGCCACAGGGCAGCGGTTTCCGCGGCTGAACGCACGACGCGCGCATCGATCGCACCGAGCGAGGAGTCCGCGGCCAGCGCATCGGCCCGCGCATCGACCTCGGGCAGCTCATCACCGCTGATCTCCACGAACAACCACGCGCCGCCGCGTGGCAGGTCGGGCACGGCGGTGTCCCCTCGCCGGGTGCGGACCACGTCGGTGAGGCGTGCATCCAGGCCCTCACACGCGGTCGGACGATGCGCGAGCACCGCCGGAGAAGCGGCGCCCGCCGCGACGATGTCGGTGAAACCCAGCGCGACCATCCGCCGGTGCTTCGGGTCGGGCACCAGCCGGACGGTTGCCTCGGTCACGACGCCGAGAGTGCCCTCGGAGCCGACCAGGAAGCGTGCGACGTCGGCTCCGCGCTCGGGCAGCAGATGCTCCAGCGAATAGCCGGACACCTGCCGGCCGAACCGGCCGAACTGCGTGCGGAGGTGCGCCAGGTTGTCGCGCCCCAGTCGGCGCAGGGCGTCCGCCTCAGCGCACGGTATGGCGTCGTCGACACGCGACCCGACGTCGAATTCTGTTGCCGTCCCGAAGAAGCCGCGCAATGCGAGCACATTGTCGGCGGTCCTTCCATAACCGAGGCTGCGAGAGCCGCACGCGTTGTTGCCGATCATCCCGCCGATGGTGCAGCGGGTCGACGTCGACGGGTCCGGCCCGAAGCGCAGCCCGTGCGGCGCGGCGGCGCGCTGCAGTTGCTCCTGTATGACGCCCGGCTGCACGCGAGCGGTCCGTGCCTCGCGGTCGATCTCCAGGATGCGGTTCAGGTGCCGCGAGGTGTCCACCACGAGCCCGGGACCGACCGCATTGCCCGCCACCGAGGTGCCCGCACCACGCATGGTGAACGGGACACCGGCGTCCCGGGCGACGCCATACGCGGTGGCCACCTCGTCCGAGGATCGGGGGAAGACGACGGCGAGCGGCGGCACCCGGTAGAGCGAGGCGTCCGAACTGTAGATCGCGCGCGTCGTGTCGTCGTCGCGTGCGGAGAGGCCGGCCGAGCGCAAAGCGGAGATCAACGACATAGGTAACATGTTACCCATGACTCTCGCGGAGGACGCGGCGACGCAGGTGCGCGCCTGGCTGTATGACGGGACGATCGGCCGCGGCATCTTCCACTCGGTGCCCGAGATGGCCGAGAAGCTCGGCATGTCACGCAGCCCGGTGCGCGAGGGACTGCTGCGCCTGGCCGATGCCGGACTGATCGAGTTCGTCCCGCAGCGCGGGTTCCGGGCGGTGCTCCCGACCGGACAGGACATCGCGGAGATCTTCGCGCTCCGTCTCGCGCTGGAGCCCGACGCCGCCGCGCGTGCGGCCAGGCTCGGCGCCGGTCGCACGGCCGTCGCGCGGGGACTGCGCAGCCAGCTGCGGCAGATGCGGGCCGCCGCGAGTGCCGGCGACGACGCGGGCTTCGGTGGCGCCGACGAGCTGCTGCACGCCACGATCCTGGAGTGCTCGGGCAACGCCCGGCTGGTGGCGTTGGTCGCTGAGCTGCGCGACACCACCCGGCTGATCGGGGCGAACACCGCCGGCCGATCGCGCACCCACCTGGAGGTGCTGGAGGAGCACGAACCGTTCGTGGACGCCATCGCGGACGGCGACCCGGCGCGGGCTGCCATGTCCATGCGGCGACACCTCATCGACACCGGGCGACTGCTGATCACCCAGGCCCACGACGATGGCGACACCGGCGCCTGGCGGGCTTGGTCGAGGATGGTCGACGAGGACGAGTGAGCGCGGCAGTCAGTCCTGCGAACGCAGCACGCTCGCATCGGGTATGACGCGAGAGACCTCGCGGGCCGTCGCCGCGACGGCCGGGCCGAGTTCCTCGATGCGGTCCTTGTGCATGCGCACGCTGGGCGCCTGCAGCACCACCGCGGCACGGGCGATGCCGTCGCCGTCGAGCACCGGCGCCCCGACGCAGCGCACGCCCTCGACGTTCTCCTCGATGTCGATCGAGTAGCCCCGCTCGTGGGTCTGCTCCAGTTGCCGCTCGAGCTGGGCGCGCGTGGCGAGGGTGCCCGGGCCGACCGGAGGCAGCCGGCCCGGCAGGCCTGCCAGGTAGTCGGTGGTCGAGTCGCCGAACGCCAGCATTGCCTTGCCGGACGCGGTGCTGTAGAGCGGGAATCGCGCACCCACGTGCTGCACGAAGCGCAGCGGCAGCGTGGACTGGACGCGGGCGAGCACCACGGACTCGACACCGTCCCGCGCGGCGAGGTTCACCGACTCGTGGGAGCTCTCGGCCAGACGGTGCAACGGCTGCATCGCCTTGTCGATGCCCAGCACGCGCTCTGCGGCGCGTCCCAGCACGACCGCCCGGGGCCCCAGGTGATAGCGCTCCGTGTCCGGGTCCCTCAGCACCATGCCCTCGACCAGAAGCGCCTTCGCGATCCGGCTGGCCGTTCCGGCGGTCAGGCCGGTGCGCTCGGCGAGCTCTCCGGTCGACAACTCGGCGTGCTCGGCCAGCACGCCGAGCACGGTCAACGCACGTTCGATCGCCTGGGTGCCGGTGGGGGCGTTCGCGGACTTGACCACGGCGCTGACTCTACGGCGCGCCGACGGCGCCCGTGGCCGCTGCCGCCGCCGGCAGCTGCCCGAATGTCGGCCAAGGTCTTGTGCGATGGATCACATATTCGTAATGTGGCGATCAACACCACATTATGAACAAGGAGTTTCGATGACCACCGAGAACGAGTCCGTCTTCACCTGGGCCGCCCCGCCGTTGAAGTTCGGCGTCGGAGCGCTCGCCGAGATCGGCGCCGAGGTCGGGGCCCGCGGCGCACGCTCCGTGCTGGTGCTGACCGACCCGGGCGTCGCCGAGTCCGGTGTCCCGGCGCGGGTCGCCGCATCGCTGCAGGCTGCCGGCCTGGAGACCACCGTCTACGACCAGGTCGGCGTGGAGCCGACCGATGAATCCATCGGCGAGGCGATCGATTTCGCCCGGCAAGGGGACTACGACGCCTACGTCGCGGTGGGCGGCGGGTCGGCGATCGACACCGCCAAGGCCGTCAACCTGCTCACCACGCACGACGGCGAACTGCTCGACTTCGTGACGCCGCCGATCGGTGGCGGGCGCAGGCCGAGCAACCCCCTCAAGCCCTTGATCGCCGTGCCGACCACGGCCGGCACCGGCTCCGAGTCGACGACCATCTGCGTCATCGACATGCTCCGACTGCATCTCAAGGCCGGCATCAGCCACCCAGCGCTACGACCGCATCTCGCCATCGTCGATCCGACGACCACCCTGACCTTGCCGCCGGAGGTCACCGCGGCCAGCGGCATGGACGTCCTGTCCCACGCTCTGGAGAGCTACACCAGCGTGCCGTTCGACTCCAAGCCCGCGCCGGAGGACCCGATGGCCCGGCCGGCGTTCTGCGGTGCCAACCCGATCAGTGACGTCTGGTGCGAGATGGCGCTGAAGCTGGTGGGCGCCAACCTGCGCCGTGCCGTGATGAACGGCCGTGATCTGCAGGCACGCACCCAGATGGCGCTCGCATCGACATACGCGGGCACCGGATTCGGCAACGCCGGCACGCATCTGCCGCACGCCAACGCCTACTCGATCGCCGGTGCGGTGAAGGCATACAAGGCGTCGGGCTACCCCGAGATGCCGATGGTGCCGCATGGCCAGGCGGTCTCGGTGACCGCGCCGCACGTCTTCCGCTGGACTTACCCGGGTGACCCGCAGCGCCACCTACGGGCCGCCGAGTTGCTGAGCGGCCGGACGTTCACCGGCGTCGACGGCGCCGACGCGCTGGCGGGTGTCCTGCACGAGCTGATGGCCGACATCGGCATCCCGAACACGCTGGGCGCCTTCGGGTATGACGAGAGCGATGTCGACACCCTGGTCGCCGGCGCGCTCAAGCAGACCCGCCAGTTGTCCGTGGTCCCACGGCCCGTCACCGCCGAGGCCCTCGGCGACATCTTCCGCGCGGCGCTCTGATCCGCCGCCCTACCAGGGACCCAGGAGGCCAGACGATGCCGCACAGCGACGAGGCGATCGACGCACTCACGTCACCGCCGAACAGGAAACAGATCCGGGCGGTCCTCGCGTCCTGCGTGATGGGCACCACCGTGGAGTGGTACGACTTCTTCCTCTACGGCGTGGCGGCGGGGTTGATCTTCAACAAGCAGTTCTTCCCCTCGCACGATCCCGCGGTGAGCACGATGCTCGCGTTCGCCACGTTCGCACTGGGTTTCGTGGCCCGGCCGATCGGCGGGCTGATCTTCGGCCACATCGGCGACAAGATGGGCCGTAAGCGCACCCTGGTGATGACGATGCTGATCATGGGCGTCGCCACGTTCCTGATCGGCTGCCTGCCGACATACGACCAGGTCGGGCTGCTCGCACCGGCGTTGCTGATCGTGCTGCGTCTGCTGCAGGGTGTCGCCGTCGGCGGCGAGTGGGGCGGAGCGGTGCTGATGTCCGTCGAATACGCACCGCGCGGCAAGCGGGCGCTCTACGGGTCGACACCGCAGGCCGGCCTGGCCGTCGGCCTCGTCCTCGGCACCGGTGTCTTCGCCCTCGCCGGTGCGGTCATGAGCGATGTGGCATTCACCTCCTGGGGCTGGCGGATCACTTTCTGGCTCAGTCTGCTGCTGGTGATCATCGGGCTGATCGTGCGTCTGAAGGTGATGGAGACGCCGGCGTTCCGCAACATGGAGCAGAGCGAGGGCAAGGCCAAGGTGCCCGCCAAGGAGCTGATCGCGGATCCGACCAGTCGGCGAAACCTGTTGCTGGGCATGGGGGCTCGGTGGGTCGAGGGTGTCGCGTTCAACGCGTGGGCGGTCTTCTCGATCAACTACGCGACCGACACGCTCGGCATGGAGCGCCAGCCCGCGCTGCTCGGAGTGATGGCCGGCGCGGTCGTGCTGCTCGTCCTCATCCCGGTCAGCGGCATGCTCGCCGACCTCGTCGGGATGCGCGAGGTCTATGCGGCGGGTGCGGTTCTCGCGGCGGTCGCGCCGATCGTCGTCTTCCCGATGCTGCACACCGGCAACGCGTTGGTCTTCGGCCTCGGCATCGTGCTGGCGCTCGGGGTGCTCTACCCGCTCATGTACGGCCCCGAGGGCGCGTTCTTCGCCGGCCTCTTCCCGGTGCATGTGCGCTACACGGGCATCTCGGCGGTCTACCAGGTCTCGGGCATCGTCGCCTCGGGTCTGACGCCGATGATCCTGACCTGGCTGCTGGACCGCGCGGACGGCGGGACCGGCCTGCTGATCGGCTACTTCGTGGTCACCGGCGTGGTGTCGGCGGCGTGCGCCCTGTGCATCCGCTCGACGCCGCTGCCGCGCCGCAGTGGCGGGCGCAAGGCGGCGGCCGAAACCGCTTCCGCCGTATGACGACCCGGCCGCTCAGTGGGTCAGCTCCTGGCAGACCGTGGCGAGCGCGCGGACCCCGGGCGTGATCGCGCGCATCGGTATGGCGCCGTAACCGAGCCGGAAGTGCCGGCGTGCCAACGGATCGGCCGTCTGGAAGTAGACGTCACCGCGTTCGACGAGCACGCCGGCCGACCGTGCCCGGGCGGTGAGCTCGACGGCGTCGAACCCCGCCGGGCCGGACAGCCACAGGCTGACTCCGCCCGGCGGGGACGGCCCGGTCTCGAAGGGCAACTCGCGCTCGACGGCCTCACTGATGGTCGTCCACCGCTGCTGCAGCCGCTCACGGTGCCGGCGCAGGGCGCGGTGGTAGTCGCCGCTGCTGATGAACAACGCCATCGCGCGCTGCAGCTGCCCGGGCGGGTGGCGCAGTTCGTAGCGACGCACCTGGGCCAGCTCGCGCACCAGGTCGCGGTGCGCGACCAGATAGCCCAGGCGCAGCCCGGGTGAGAGGAACTTGGAGAACGTGCCGAGATAGACCACGTCACCGGTCGGGTCCAGCGCCTTGAGCGCCGGACTGGGTTGCCCCCGGTACCGGAACTCGGAGTCGTAGTCGTCCTCGACCAGCACGCTGCCCGCCTGTCCGGCACGCTGGACGAAACGCAGCCGGCGCTCCATCGACAGGGTCACGTTGGTCGGTGCCTGATGGCTGGGGGTCACGTAGAGCAGGTCGATGTCGCTGAAGTCCTCCGGCGGGATCGCCCCATCGGCGTCGACCGGCATCGGTCGCAGCCCTGCGCCGGTGCGGGTGAAGATGTGCCGGGCCTCCAGATATCCCGGATCCTCCATCGCCACCACGCTTTTGCGGCCGAGCAGCAGCCGGCCCAACAGGTCCAGGCCGTGCTGCGAGCCGACGGTGATCAGCACCTCACCGGCGTCCGCCTCGATGCCCCGGGCCGGCAACAGTTGCCGGCGGACCGCGTCGACGAGCATCGGGTCGTCGACGCCGAGGCTGTCCTGCAACGAGGGGTACACGTGCGGGTGGTAGAGCGACTCGCGCAACGCTCGCTGCCACGCGCGCACGGGAAAGCTGCGCACGTCGGTCTGCCCGGCCAGGAAGGGGTAGGGATAGGAAGCCCAGTCGGCGACCTTCTCGATGTGCGGCAGATCCGCGTCGGGGAAGGTGCGGGTCCGCTTGGACCAGTCGATACCGGAGGTCCGGTGCGGTACGCCGGCCAGCGCCGACTGCACATCCGGATTGACGAAGAGACCACGCCGTACCCGGCTGACGACGATGCCGGCCGCGATGAGTTCCTCGTAAGCCAGTTTGATCGTGTTGCGCGAGACGCCGAGGTCGATCGCCAGTGCCCGCGAGCTCGGCAGCGCCTCGTCGGGATCGAACATCCCTGTGGTGACGGCGTTTTCGAGCGCGCGCCGGACCTGCCGGTAAAGCGGCTCGGCACTCTCACGGTCCAACCGGAGCAGGGTCAGCGCCACCGTCCGCACCCTTTCCGTCGTTGCCTGGCATCCCTCCATCAAACCAATCCGACGCACCCGCGTGGGCCAAAACGGCGCAGATCGTCCATTCCGATCTGGGTCCATCAATGACAACTCGACTGGACCTTCTAAGGCCCAGCACCCTTGTCCCATGGTGGGGATATACGCACTCACAACGTCCCAGGGAGGCCGTCATGTCTGACACCCGCGCACTCGCCCAGCGCCACTTGTTCCCGCATTTCACCCGCGGGCAGGCATGGCAGGACGAGGGACTGCCCATCATCGAGCGCGGCGAGGGCTGTTACTTGTACGACGACGCCGGTCGCCGCTTCCTGGACGGCCTGGCCGGACTGTTCTGCGTCAACATCGGACACGGCCGCAGCGACATACCTGCCGCGGCGTCCAAGCAGATGGAGAAGCTGGCCTACTGGACCAACTGGTCGGCGGCACACCCGATGGCCGCCGAGGCGGCGGCCACCATCGCCCGACGCGCGCCCGGCGACCTCGACACCGTCTTCTTCGTCAACTCCGGCTCCGAGGCCGTCGAATCGGCGGTCAAGTTCGCCCGGCAGTACTGGCGCAGCCAGGGCCAGCCGGAGCGCACCAAGATCCTGTCCCGCGACATGGCCTACCACGGCACGACGCTGGGCGCCCTTGCGGTCACGGCGATCCCGAAGTACAAGGAGCCGTTCGGGCCGCTGATGCCCGGCACCCGGCACTTCCCCAACACCCTCGGCGAGCAGGTGCCCGAGGGCGGCACGGCAGCCGACCTGCCGTCGCTGAAGGCGCTGGTCGACATCATCGAGGAGGAGGGGCCGCAGACGATCGCGGCGATCTTCGCCGAGCCGGTCCAGAACTCTCGCGGTGCCCTGGTGCCGCCGGAGGGCTACTGGCCGGAGCTGCGCGCGATCGCCGACCGCTACGGCATCCTCCTGGTCGCCGACGAGGTCATCTGCGCCTACGGTCGCCTCGGCGAATGGTTCGGATCGGCCAAGTACGACGTCGTACCGGACCTCATCACCTTCGCGAAGGGTTCCACCTCCGGCTACGCACCGCTCGGTGGTGTCCTGATCCGGCAGCCGCTCGCCGCCGCGCTGCTGGACTCACCGAACGCGGGCATGTTCACCCACGGCGCCACCTGGGGTGGTCACCCGGTGTCCACCGCCGTCGCACTGACCAACCTCGGCGCGCTCGCCGAGGAGCAGGTGCTGGAGAACGTCCGTGCCCACGAGCCCTACTTCCAGCAGCAGCTGGACCGCCTCGTGGACGCCCACCCGACGTTCGGCGAATGGCGTGGCACCGGCTACTTCTACGCGCTGGAACTCACCGCTGACCGGGAGAACGGACGCGCACTGACCGCCGACCAGGGCGCTGCGCTGGTCCGCGAGGTGATGCCGAAGGCGATGCGCGACGTCGGCCTCATCACCCGGCCGGACGACCGTGGCGCGACGATGCTCATGCTCTCGCCGCCGCTGATCGCCGACCGCGAGGTCCTCGACGACCTCTTCCGCTGCGTCGACGCGGTCCTGACCGCGACCGACGCCCACGTCCGTCGCTGAGCGGTCAGGGGAGCGAGCAGATCATGGGTAGCAGCGAACCGCTGTCGGCCCAGTGGGCGCAGCGTCTGCACGAGGGCACCGCTGCGCCCACGGCCGTCGTGCTCGCCGAGGGCGAGGACCGGCGGGTCCGGGAAGCGGCCTCGCAGCTGGCCGAGATCGGTGTGCGGCCGATTCTCGTCGGCCGCTGGCGGGCAGACCTGTCCCGCGATGTCGAATGCCGGTCGGTGCACGAGTTGCAGACGGTCGACGTGGCAGACCGGCTGGATCGTCTCGGGGACCGCAAGCAATGGTCTCCGCACGAGCGGCGGGCGGCCGCCACGGATCCGCTACTGGTCTCGGCGTGCTCGGTCGGCGCAGGCGAGGTCGACGCAGCGGTCGCGGGCGCGGTCAGCCCCTCGGGCGACGTCATCCGGGCGGCGCTGCGTGGGATCGGCTTAGCTCCGGCGAGCTCGATACTGTCCAGTTGCTTCCTGCTCGAGCTCGGCACCGGCGCGCCGGTCGCTTTCGCCGACTGCGCGGTCGTGCCGGAGCCGGACGTCGACGGCCTGGCCGACATTGCGCTCAGCACCGCGCGCACCTTCGGTGCGCTCACCGGCCGAGACCCTGCGGTCGCGATGCTGTCGTTCAGCACGAGCGGGAGTGCGGACCACCCGACCGTGCGATTGGTGCGGGAGGCCACCGCCCTTGCGCTGCAACGGGATCCGGCGCTGCGCATCGACGGCGAGTTGCAGTTCGACGCGGCGTTCATCCCGGCGGTCGCCGCCAGCAAGGCACCGGACTCCAGTGTCGCGGGCGAGGCCAACGTCTTCGTCTTCCCGAACCTGGCGGCCGGCAACATCGGCTACAAGATCGCCGAACGGCTCGGCAACGCCTCGGCATACGGCCCGATCCTGCAGGGCCTGCGTGCGCCGATGAACGACCTGTCCCGCGGTTGCTCGACGCAGGACGTCGTCAACGTGGCGTTGATCAGCGCCCTGCAGGCGGCCAGTGCGGACCGAGCGGCCGTCGTCGGCTGAGCGCCGACTGTGCCGTTCCGATGCCCGCGTCCAGTGCTGCCGCGTGGCCACCATCGCGGCAGCCTATTCGGTGATCAGATCCAGTGCGGCGTGCACCGACTCGCGGCTCAACCGGTCGCCGAAGGCCACCGTCCGGCTGCGTCGGTAGAACGCGCTCAGGTCGGCGTCGATGCCCAGTGCGCACAGGCTGATGTCACCGTCGCGTTCGATGCCGTCGGCGACCGCCGCCAGGTGCTGGTCGAGGTATGCCGGACCCTGGGCGTCACGAGTGGCCGTCGACATCGGACCGCCGTCGGAGATCACCAGTAGGACCCGCCGGGCGGCGTCCTGCCGTCGCGTCAGCCGGGCGGCCCACTGCAGCGCCTCGCCGTCGATGCCCTCGGCATACAGGTCCGGGCGCAGCAGCGCGGGCAGGCCACGACGTGCGGTGCGCCAGGTCGCCCCCGGTCGCGCGAACACCAGGTGGTGTGTGCCGCCCAGTCGTCCCGGGTGCGCGGGCGATCCGGCGTTCCGCCAGTCCTGGGCGGCACGCCCGCCGTGCCAGTCGACGGTGCTGAACCCGAGGACGCCGACCGGCACGCCGGCCAGGCCCAGTCCGTGGCCGAGCAGGTCGCACAGCGCTGCCGTCCGGGCACAATGCCGTCGCATCGATCCGGAGCAGTCCAGCAGGATCGTCACCGCCGCGTCGCTGCGCTGCCGTGTCGCCGGCAAGCGGAAGATGCCGGTCGGGTCCTGGCGGGCCACGAACTCACCCAACCGCGCGGAGTCCAGCAGGCCCTCGTCCGTCCCGCCCGCCCAGCCCTCGTCGACCGGGTGGCTCAGCCGGGCGGCGGCGATGCGAGCGACTCTGCCGGCCGGGAACGGCCGTGGAGTCTGCTCCAGAGCGGTGCGCCAGCGGTCCAGCTGATCGGGTCGACCGAGGGACTCGCCGTCCGACTCGCGGTCGTAGTCGGTCGAGAACACTGAATATTCGCGTATGGCGCGCGCGGTGGCGGCAGCCGCGCCGGTGCCACCGCCGGCAGTGTCGTCGTTGGTGTCGTCGTCGGATCCGGGTGGCACGAGCGGCACAAAGCCGACCTCACGCAGCACGGACTGCTCCACGTCGCTGCGGTCGTCCGGGAATCGCCCGGCGACGGCCGTCGCGATCTCCAGGGCCGGCTGTGCGAACGCCTCCTGATCGGCGGCGAGCCGGGGTAACGCTCGCAACGGCCGGCCGATCCGCTCGGCCAGGCCGAACCGGGTCGCCTCGATCGTGTCCTCGAGATCCTCGGCGATCGGCGTCGCGGTCAGTCGGGACCGCAGCACCACGGCAACGGTCAGCAGATGCAGGCCGAGCTCGGTCTCGATGGCCCCGGTCTGCCAGGCGGTCGCCACCCAGCGGTCGAACAGGCGGGCCAGATTGCGCCGAGCGCCGGGCAGGGTGCGGGGCACGAGTGATTCGCAACGGAGTTGTTCGGCGAGCTCGAACACCATGCGGGCGATGTCCGGGACCGGCGTCAGCCGGGCGTGCAGCGCTGCGTCGCTGTGCCGCAGCCGGGCGCCGACGGCATCGGCGACACCCGCTGAGGTGTCCTCGTCGGTGAGGTCCGCGGTGACGACATGAGCGGCAGCGACCGGCCGGGAACCGTGCTCGGTCAGCAACAACTCCCCCCGTCGGACGAGGCGGGCACCGCTCAGCGCACGGGCGGCAGCCGCCGATCGCTCGGCGAGCGCGACTGCCGGTGCGACGTCCAGGTCGGGCGCCATGGGTCAGGCGGTCGCCGGCAGCGCCAGGTCGAGGTCGGCGTCGAAGCACCGTTGGAAGAACTCCGCCACCAGCGGCTTCTCGTCATCGGCGCACTTGTTGGTGAAGGCCAGCCGCAGCGACCTGGCCACATCGTCGAAGATCGTGATGTTCTCGGCCCAGCTGATCACGGTGCGGGGCGACATCAGGGTCGACAGGTCGCCGGCTGCGAAAGCGCTCCGGGTGAGGCCGGCGAACTCGACCATCGCGGCGACAAGTTCAGGACGGGTGCGCAGGTCGGGCACCCGACCCAGCACGATGTCCGACTCGCGCTCTGCCGGAAGGTAATTGAGCGTCGCGACCACGGACCAGCGGTCCAGTTGCGCGTGGTTGAGCCGTTGGACGCCGTGGTAGAGCCCCGAGGTGTTGCCCAGGCCGACCGTGTTGGCGGTCCCGAAGAGGCGGAAGCCCTCGTGCGGGTGCAGCACGCGGTTCTGGTCCAGCAGCGTCAGGCTGCCCTCGTGCTCCAGAACGCGCTGCAGCACGAACATCACGTCCGGGCGGCCGGCGTCGTACTCGTCCAGCAGCAGTGCCACGGGTCGCTGCAACGCCCACGGCAGGATGCCCTCGGCGAACTCGGTGACCTGCACGCCGTCGCGGACCACCACGGTGTCGCGACCCACGAAGTCGAGCCGGGACAGGTGTCCGTCGAGGTTGACCCGCACGCACGGCCAGCCCAGGCGCGCGGCGACCTGTTCGACGTGGGTCGACTTGCCCGTGCCGTGCAGCCCCTGCAGCAGCACCCGCCGGTTGTGCGCGAAACCGGACAGGATCGCCAACGTCACGTCCGGATCGAAGACGTATGCCGGATCGACCGCCGGCACGTGCTCCACCAAGTCGTCCGGGGGAGTGGCGAGAGGCACCCGCATCGACGTATCGATGCCGAACAGCTCTCGCACCGCGGCCATGTGGTGGCTGGTGGTGCCGCGCATCCGGTCGCTCATCCGGTCATTCATCCGGTCATTCATCGACTTCCCTCCTGTTCGATCTGTGCAAGAGCGGAGGCGGCACGCCGCAGGGCGGGCAACAGCTCCGTCGCCGACGACCTGTCGATCCGCAGCACCGGCGCCTGGGTCGCCACGCACAGGTTGGAACGTTCGCTCTCGCCGGGCACCAGGACCGCGATGCAGACGAGTCCCGGCAGGTATTCCTCGTCGTCGATCGCGTAGCCCTGCTCGGCGATGGTGTCCAGCTCCGCGTCCAGTGCTTCCAGGGACGTGATCGTGTGCGGCGTGAAGCGTTGCAGCGGAGCGTGCTCGAGCAGCCGGTGCCGTTGCCTGGTGCTCAGTTGCGCGAGCACCCGTTTGCCGCTGGCGGACGCATGCATGGGCACCCGTGAACCCGGGCCGAGCTGGACCCGCAGCGGCTCATCCGTCTCGACCCGGTCCAGGTAGACGACCTGATCACCGGACAGGGCGGTGATGTTGCAGGTCTCGCCGGTCTCCGCGGCCAGGTGGCGCAGCACCGCGTGCCGGGCGCCGAACTGCACGGTGTTGAGCATCAGCGTCTCGGCGAAGCTGCGCAACCGGGCGCCGGTGCCGTAGTGACGGCCGTCGGCCTGCCGGACCAGCAGGCCGGCGCTCTCCAGTTGCTGCAGCATGCGATGCAGGGTCGGCTTGGGCAACCCGGTCTCCTCGACCAGCCCCTGCAGTGTCACGAAGTGGTCCTTGCCGCCGATCAGCTCCATCAGGGCGAAGAGCCGCAGCGCCGGGGTCTCACCGCTGAGCGGATCCCCGGGCAGGTCGCGAGGCCCGGACGGGGCTGGGGAGGTCATGGAGCACCTTTCAACGGGGGAGTTTCGGAAAACGGTACCGGACGAACAAGAAAACGAGATTTCCTTGACAGTACTGCAGGCCCGGCCTACCGTCCATGTTGTTCAACTATTTCGACCTCGACGTTCCGTTTTTCGAGACAACGCTGATCGAGGCCCCAGGATGAAGGAGCGGAGCACATGACCGATCTCGCAGAAGGCGTCGAGGCACAGGCGCTGGAATCACAAGTGGCCGGACGGTCGGCGGAGTCCGCCGGTGTGCAGCGGATGACCCCGTCCGAGGCATTTGTGGAGACGATGGCGGCCAATGGGGTCGACACGATCTTCGGCATCATGGGCTCGGCCTTCATGGACGCGATGGACATCTTCGCGCCGGCCGGCATCCGCCTGGTGCCCGTGGTGCACGAGCAGGGCGCTGCGCACATGGCCGACGGATATTCGCGGGCCAGCGGCCGGCACGGCGTGTGCATCGGTCAGAACGGGCCGGGCATCAGCAACTGCGTGACCGCGATCGCGGCGGCGTTCTGGGCGCACAGCCCGGTGGTCATCGTGACCCCGGAGACCGGCTCGATGGGCATCGGCCTCGGTGGCTTCCAGGAGGCCAACCAGCTGCCGATGTTCCAGGAGTTCACCAAGTACCAGGGGCACGTCAACAACCCCAAGCGGATGGCCGAGATCACCGCGCGCTGCTTCGACCGGGCGCACTCCGAGCTCGGGCCGACCCAGCTGAACATTCCGCGTGACTATTTCTACGGCGAGCTGGAGTGCGAGGTCCCGCAGCCGCAGGTCCTCGACCGCGGCCCGGGTGGCACCAAGTCGCTGGACGAGGCGGCCGAACTGCTCGCCACCGCGAAGTTCCCGGTCATCGTCTCCGGCGGCGGGGTCGTCATGGCCGATGGTGTGGAGGAGTGCAAGGCGCTGGCCGAGCGCCTCGGTGCGCCGGTCGTCAACTCCTACCAGCACAACGACTCCTTCCCGGCCAGTCACCCGTTGTGGTGCGGACCGCTGGGCTACCAGGGGTCGAAGGCCGCGATGAAGCTGATCAGCCAAGCCGACGTCGTCCTCGCGCTCGGCACCCGGCTCGGCCCGTTCGGCACCCTGCCGCAGCACGGTATGGACTACTGGCCCAAGGACGCCAAGATCATCCAGGTCGACGCCGACCACAAGATGCTCGGTCTGGTCAAGAAGATCTCCGTCGGCATCTGCGGCGATGCCAAGGAGGCCGCCGCCGCCCTGACCGACCGGCTGCGTGACCGCACGCTCGCCTGCGACGGCACCCGCGACGAGCGTGCCGACCGCATCGCCAGCGAGAAGCAGGACTGGGAAGCCGAGCTCGACGAGTGGACCCACGAACGCGACGACTACAGCCTGGACATGATCGCCGAGGCCGAAGGTGAGGACGGCAACTGGCTGCACCCGCGCCAGGTGCTGCGTGAGCTGGAGAAGGCGATGCCGGAGCACGTCATGGTGTCCACCGACATCGGCAACATCAACTCGGTCGCCCACTCCTACCTGCGCTTCGAGGAGCCGCGGTCCTTCTTCGCGCCGATGAGCTTCGGCAACTGCGGTTACGCCCTGCCGACCATCATCGGCGCCAAGGCGGCCGCGATGGACCGGCCGGCGATCTCGTATGCCGGTGACGGCGCCTGGTCGATGAGCATGACCGAGATCATGACGGCCGTCCGGCACCACATCCCGGTCACCTCGGTGGTGTTCCACAACCGCCAGTGGGGTGCGGAGAAGAAGAACCAGGTCGACTTCTACAACCGGCGGTTCGTCGCCGGGGAGCTGGACAACCCCAGCTTCGCCGAGGTCGCACGGTCGATGGGCGCCGAAGGTGTCACGGTCGACAAGCTCGAGGACGTCGGCCCTGCCCTGCAGGCCGCGGTCAAGGCACAGATGGAGGACGGCGTCACCACCGTCATCGAGATCATGTGCACCCGCGAGCTGGGCGACCCGTTCCGCCGGGACGCCCTCGCCAAGCCGGTGCGTCTGCTGAAGAAGTACCAGGACTACGTCTAGTCACCCCACGAAGTTTCTCCCCCGCTTCGCTCCGCCGAATACTTCGCGGGGACCCCGACTCTCGAAGCGATGGAAGAACCAAAAAGGGCCGAGGACCGACCGGAGATCTCCGGTCGGGCCTCGGCCCTTGTCATTTTCGTCGGGTTGTGCCTGGCTGGTACCACGAGTGCGCACGGGTGTGGTACTGCTCATACCCTTCAGTCGCCGATTCAATGGCTGAATCGAAATTCACACTCTGACAACGATATTCGGCCAGCGAGTGAGCAACTGTCGCACACGTCGGGTGGCGCGGATGGAGGCACCAGCACATGAGTGAGACCTTGGAGACGACCGCCGAGAGCGGGCTCGGAAAGGGCCTGAAGCAACGTCATATGAACCTGATCGCCCTCGGCGGGGTGATCGGAGCCGGCCTCTTCGTCGGCAGCGGTGTCGTGATCGACGACGCCGGACCAGCGGCGGTGATCTCCTTCCTCATCGCCGGCCTGATCACCGTGCTGATCATGCGCATGCTCGCCGAGATGGCGGTCAATCGGCCGGCGCTCGGCTCGTTCTATGTTTACGCACGCGAATCCCTGGGCCGCAGAGGAGGATTCGCGGTCGGCTGGATGTACTGGTACTTCTTCGTCATCGTGGTCGCGGTCGAAGCCGTGGCCGGCGGGCGCATCCTGCAACTGTGGGTGCCGGCGGTGCCGCTGTGGATCCTGAGTCTGGGGCTGATGCTGGTGCTGACCGGCACCAACATGGTCAGCGCCCGGTCGTACGGCGAATTCGAATACTGGTTCTCCTCGATCAAGGTCGTGGCGATCGTGCTCTTCCTCGCCGCCGGCATCCTGTGGCTGACCGGCCTGTGGCCCGACTCGACCCCCGGCCTGGGCAACCTGGTCGATCACGGCGGCTTCGCGCCGATGGGCTGGGGCGCGGTCATCGCGGCGGTGGTGCCGTGCGTCGCGTTCTACACCGGTGCGGAGATCGTCACCATCGCGGCAGCCGAGTCCGAGCATCCCGCGCAGGCCATCGCCAAGGCGATGCGGTCGATCATCGTCCGGGTGGTGACGTTCTACGTCGGCTCGATCTTCGTGGTCGTCAGCGTCCAGGCGTGGAACGGCAAGAACGTCAGCGTGAGCCCGTACGCCTCGGTGCTGTCGGTGCTCAACGTGCCCGGTGTCGAGACGATCATGAACCTCATCGTGTTGACCGCCGTGCTGAGCTGCCTCAACTCCGCGCTCTACACCTCGTCACGGATGCTCTTCGCGCTGACCCGGCACAACGACGCCCCCATGGCGTTCACCAAACTCTCCAAGAGCGGCGTGCCGCGGCGCGCCATCTTCGCGGGCACGCTGGTGGGCTATGTGTCGGTCATCGCGGCATACGTCTCGCCCGACGCGGTCTTCAGCTTCCTGGTCAACTCGTATGGCGCCGTGGCGCTCTTCGTCTACCTGGCGATCGCGATCTCCCAGGTCGTGCTGCGCCGCCGCCTGGAGAAGGAGCTGCCGGAGGGCCCGCTGCTGAAGATGTGGCTCTTCCCGTGGCTGAGCTACCTGACCATTGCTCTGATGGCCGGGGTGATCCTGGCCATGGCGTTCATCGGCAAGACCCAGAACGAGTTCTGGCTCAGCCTGCTGACCCTGGGCGTCATCCTGGCCGTCTACGAATGGTGGCAGCGGCGGCACCCCATGGTCGGCGAGAAGCGCCCGGTGCCCGGCCCCGGCAACGTCGAGCGCCCGGCCCCCGCCTTCGCCATCGTCGACGTGCCCGACAAGTCGGTCAGTGCTCGCGAGCGGGCACGGCGCATCCGCGAGTTCCGCGAGGCGCGCAAGCGCAACTCCTGCGTGCCGCTGGAGTGGGGTGCGGGCGGCCGGCCGTTGGACGGTCACGAAGCGATCCCGCACGGCGCAGCGTTCGCGGAGGCGTCCAAGCTGGACGGCGACGTCCCCGACAGCCACGGCATCACCGCGGTGGTCGTGGAGGAGGACGAGCCGCAGGCCTGACCCGTCATCACTGCGCCGTGAACGAAGGAGCGGCCCGGCGCCGGCGGGGGCGGCGGAATGGCAACCCGGGGGTTT
>NZ_JBQCGS010000045.1:0-38237 GCF_051955415.1 Flexivirga sp. | reverse complement strand
CCCGGCTGAGCCACCCCACGAAGTTTCTCCCCCGCTGCGCTCCTCCGAATACTTCGCGGGGACCCCGGCTTCTCCCCCGCTGCGGCCGGTCGGATCGAGCACCCCCGGTGCGGGCGAACACCAAGTGCCACACTTGCCCCTGTGAACGCCCACATTCCACATCTGCTCGGTGCCGCTCCCGCTCGCGTGGCGGTGGACCTCGACGCGATCGCCCACAACATCGGGGTGCTGCAGCGCCACGCCGGTGACGCGATGGTGATGGCCGTCGTCAAGGGCGACGCGTACGGCCACGGCCTCCTCCCCAGCGCGCGCGCGGCACTGCGTGGCGGAGCGCACTGGCTCGGCGTCGCACAGCTGCACGAGGCGCTCGCCCTGCGCCACGCGGGTGTGACCGCCCCAGTGCTCAGCTGGTTGCACGCACCCGGCATCGATTTCGCGCCGGCGGTCACCGCTGGCATCGACATCGGCGTGCCGGCGGTCTGGGAGGTAGACGCAGTCGCCGCCGCCGCCCGACAGGTCGGCAGGACCGCCCGTGTACAGCTCAAGGTGGACACCGGGCTCGCCCGCAACGGCGCCTTCGGCCCCGACTGGCCGCGGCTGGTCGAGGCGGCCCAGCGGCACGTCGCCGACGGAACCATCACGGTGACCGGAGTGTTCACGCATTTCGCGTGCGCCGACGTACCGCACCACCCGACCGTGCAAGCGCAGCAGGTCCGTTTCGCCGACGCCGTCGCCGATTGCGAGCGGGCCGGCTTCGCCCTCGAGGTTCGGCACATGTCCAACTCGGCGGCGACACTGACCACCCCGAGCGCCGCGTGGGACATGGTGCGCCCCGGTCTGGCGGTCTACGGACTCTCACCGGTGCCCGACATCGGCGGCCCGTCCCGTTTCGACCTGATCCCGGCCATGACGATGACCGCGAATGTCACTGTCGCAAAACGAGTTCCCGCGGGTCAAGGCGTCAGCTACGGTCACACCTATGTCACGCCGCGGGAGACCACGCTGATCGACGTACCGTGCGGGTACGCCGACGGCGTGCCCCGTGCCGCCTCGTCCAAGGGGCCGGTGCAGGTGCGCGGTGAGCGGTTCACCGTCGCCGGACGGGTGTGCATGGACCAGTTCGTCGTGGACGTCGGCGACCTACCGGTCCAGGCGGGTGACGAAGTGGTGCTCTTCGGCAACGGGGCGGACGGCGGACCCACGGCCCAGGACTGGGCCGAGGCCACCGACACGATCAGCTACGAGATCGTCGCCCGGATGAGTTCCCGGCTGCCGCGCGTCTACCTCGGCGAACAATGAGGGTCACCGCCGGCAAGATCACCGGGGCGTGCCGATGAGCGGCCGTCGCGGACTGATCGGTCTGGGCATCGGGGTGGCCGCCGCCGGAGTGGCCACTGCTGCGGGCCTGGCGACCGATCGGGTGGTCCGGGCCCGACGTGCCCGGCCCGACCCGGCAGGAGTGCTGGACGACCCCGAACTCGAGCAGCGCGGCACCGTCGTCGTCGCCGACGACGGTGTGCCGCTGTATGTCGAGATCGACGAACCGGCGGACCCCGCAACGGGATCCGCTAAGGATCTCGCCACCACGGTGCTGCTCGTTCACGGCTACGCGCACAGTCACGCCATCTGGGCACAACAGCGCCGGGTCATCCATGAGGCGGGCTACCGGGTCGTCTGCCCGGATCTGCGTGGCCACGGCAGATCCGGCGAGGGTGACGACACGACATACACGATCGCCCAGCTCGGTCGCGACCTGGCGACCGTGATCGAGCAGACCACGCCCGAGGGCCACCTCGTCCTGGTCGGCCACTCGATGGGCGGTATGGCGCTGATGGCGCTGGCCGAGCAGCATCCGCAGCTGATCCGCGACCGGGTCGTCGGGGTCGCCCTGGTCGGCACCAGCGCCGGCGGCCTGTCGGAGGTGAACTTCGGGCTGGGAAAGCAGCTGGGCGGTGTCGTCCACCGGCTGGGGCCCGCCGCGGTCGCCCGGGTCGACAGACGACAGGACGTGTTCAATGCGGCGCGGTTGCTCGGCCGGAACGTCGAATCCGCTCTGGTGCACCGGTATTCGTTCGGCGGCCCGGTGCCCAAGGACGTCGTGCGGGAGGTTGCCGAGATGATCTTCGGCACGCGCCTGCACGTCATCGGCGCGTTCCTGCCGACGCTGATGGAGCACGACCGCATCGAGGCGCTCGCGGCCTTCGAAGGCGTCGAGACACTGATCGTGCACGGCACCCGGGACCGGATGACCCCCATCGCGCACGGTGAACGACTCGCGACCACGCTGCCGGGTGCCGAACTCGTGGCCGTCCACGGGGCCGGTCACGTGCTGCCCCTGGAGGCGCCCGACCTGCTCGACACCGAACTGCTGGCTTTCCTCGAACGCGCCGAGCGTTCGGTGTCCGCCACCCGGAGCGACCGTCCGCTCGGAGCGAAGGAGAGTCGATGACCGTCCGGATCCGACTGCAGGACGCCGACGCCACGCAGCGGTGGGGCGCGCGGCTCGGCGCACTGCTGCGCGCAGGAGATCTGCTGGTGCTGACCGGTGGGCTGGGCGCCGGCAAGACCACGCTGACACAGGGCATCGCCGCCGGTCTCGGCGTGCGCGGCCCGATCACCTCGCCGACCTTCGTGATCTCACGGATCCACCCGTCCCTCGTCGGCGGCCCCTCGCTGGTGCACGTGGACGCCTACCGGCTGGGTGGCTCGGACGAGCTGGACGACCTCGATCTGGATGCCGACGTCGCCGACTCGGTCACGGTCGTCGAGTGGGGTGCCGGTCTGGCCGAGGAACTGGCCGAGGAGCACCTGGAGCTGCTGCTGGAGTCGGACGGTGCGGCTCGGGTGGTCACGGTGCTGCCCACCGGCGCGCGATTCGAGGCGCTGGCCGAGCACCTCTCTGCGGACTGAGCGGGCGGCCCGCCGTACCCTTGTGCGGTGCTGTTGCTCGCTCTCGACACTGCCTCCTCGGCCGTGACCGTCGCCCTGCACGACGGGAAGCACGTCGTGGCCGAGGACTCCGTGGTCGACTCCCGGCGTCACGCCGAGACCCTCACCCCGATGATCTCCGCGGTCGTGGCCGCGGCCGGGCGCGCCCCGGCGGATCTCACCGCGGTCGCGGTCGGTGTCGGTCCGGGGCCGTTCACCGGGTTGCGTGTCGGTCTGGCGACGGCCGTGACGCTCGGGCTCGCGCTCGACCTGCCGGTGCACGGCGTCTGCAGCCTCGACGCGCTCGCCCACGCCGTCGTGACCGGCCCCGACGCCCCGGCCGAGTTCGTCGTCGCCACCGATGCGCGCCGCAAGGAGATCTACTGGGCGCGTTACCGGGCCGCCGATGGGCTCGTGGAGCGGGTCTCGGGTATGCCGCAGGTGGGCCGCCCCGCCGAGCTGCCCGCACAGATCCGGTCGCTGCCGGCCGCCGGACGCGGACCCATGCTCTACCCCGACGCGTTCGCGGCGGCGCTGCCGCCGTCGGACGTGCCGGCGGGCAGCGTGGCGTCATACGCCGTGCAGCAGCTGGCGGCCGGCCGCGACCTGCTCCCCGTGCAGCCGCTCTACCTGCGGCAGCCGGATGCCACGCCGGCGACCGCGCAGAAGTCGGTGCTGCCGCGATGACGGCGCAGTCGCGATGACGGTGCGGCTGCGGGACATGCAGTGGCCGGACATCGAGCAACTCACCCCGCTGGAGGAGCAGCTCTTCGAGCACGACGCGTGGTCGGCGCCGTCCTGGTGGTCCGAGCTTGCCGGGCGGCCACGACGCCGCTACACCGTGGCGACCGACGGCGACACGATCGTCGGCTACGGCGGCATCGACTGCGCCGGACCGACGGCCGACGTCATGACGATCGCCGTCGCCCCCGGCCGGCAAGGTCATGGCCTCGGCCGCACTCTGCTGGACCGGCTGCGCACCCAGGCGCGGGAGAGCGGTGCCGAGGCACTGCTGCTCGAGGTGCGAGCGGACAACGAAGCCGCCCGGAACCTCTATCTGCGCAGCGGTTTCGAACACATCCGGACCCGGCGCGGCTACTACCGCCCGGACAACGTCGACGCGCACATCATGCGCGCACATCTCGTGGGGGACCGCTCATGAACGAACCACTGATTCTCGGTGTCGAGAGTTCCTGCGACGAGACGGGCGTGGCGTTCGTGCGCGGCAACACGCTGCTCGCGGACGCCGTGGCCAGCAGCGTCGACCAGCACGCGCGATTCGGCGGCGTGGTGCCCGAGGTTGCCAGCCGGGCGCATCTGGAAGCCCTGCTGCCCACCATCCGGCGGGCCTGCGAGGAGTCCGGTCAGCAGCTGCGCGACGTGGACGCGATCGCGGTGACCTCCGGGCCCGGCCTCGCCGGGGCACTGATGGTCGGTGTCGCGTCCGCGAAGGCGCTCGCGTGGGCGCTCGACAAGCCGCTGTACGGCGTCAACCACCTGGCCGCGCACGTGTGCGCGGACGTCCTCGACCACGGCCCGCTGCCCGAACCCACCATGGCGCTGCTGGTCTCGGGCGGCCACACGAATCTGTTGCTGGTGCGCGACATCGCCTCGGACGTGGTGGAGCTCGGCGGCACGATCGACGACGCGGCCGGTGAGGCGTTCGACAAGGTCGCCCGCGTGCTGGGGCTGCCCTACCCCGGGGGTCCGCACATCGAGCGCGCAGCCGCCGACGGAGACCCGAGCGCGATCCGCTTCCCGCGGGGGCTGACGTCCCGCAAGGACATGGAGCGCCACCGCTTCGACTACTCCTTCTCCGGCCTGAAGACCGCGGTGGTCCGTTGGGTGCAGGAACGCGAGGCGTCGGGCGAGCCGGTCCCCGTCGCGGACGTCGCCGCGAGCTTCAACGAGGCCGTCGCCGACGTCCTGACGCGCAAGGCGATCGACGCCTGCCGGGAGTACGGCGTACACGACCTGCAGATCGGCGGCGGTGTCACCGCCAACAGCCGACTGCGGGCGATGGCGCAGGAGCGTTGCGACGCGGCAGGGATCAGCCTGCGGGTGCCTCGCGTGCGGCTGTGCACGGACAACGGCGCGATGGTCGCGGCCCTCGGATCACAGATGGTGCAGCGTGGGCTGGTGCCGAGTTCGCTGGATCTGCCGGCTGATTCGTCGATGCCGGTGAGCCGGACCAAGGCGTCGTAATGCCAGCGCGCGTCAACAGGACAACAGGCCGAGGCGCTGCTTGAGGGCGAGCACCCGTTTGACCGACTGCTCGACCTGACCGGCGAACGTGGTGTCCGACGACGCACGGGCAGTGAGCGCCTGCAGCATCGGTCCGGTGTCCGCGGCGTTGCCGGTCAGGACGATGTCGCCGCCCGCGGCGACGAATCGCACGGCGCGCTGCCCGACCGGGATCGCCCGCACGGCAACGGCGTTCATGTCGTCGGTGATGACGACTCCGTGCCAGCCGAGTTGCTGCCGGAGCAGCTCGGTGACGATCTTGCGGGAGAAGGTGGCGCGGTGGGCCGGGTCGATCCTGGCGTAGCGGGCCGAGGACATCATCACCGCGCCCGCACCTGCCTCGATGCCGGCAGCGAACGGTCTGAGGTAACTGTCGGTCGACGTGGTGCGGGTGTCGGTCGTGCCGTCGGTCGTGACGTCGGTGTTGCCGGTGATGCGACCGAGTCCCGGGAAGTGCTTGACGGTTGCGCCGACACCGCTGCGCTGCAAGCCGTGGACGACGTTGCCGACCGATGCGGCGACGGTCGCCGGGTCGTGTCCGTATTCGCGGTCGAACTTCCCGATGGGTGCGTTGGAGGCGCCCTTCGCGGCCGGCACGGTGTCGGCCACCGGGGCAAGGTTGAGGTTGACGCCGGCCGCCTTGAGCTGCCGGCCGATCAGTGCGCCGTATGCCGTGCGCTGCTGCGGACTCATGCGGCCCTGTTGCAATGCCGAGACCAGCGGAGTGAACCCGGTGCCGCGCAACTGCTGCACCGCGCCGCCTTCCTGGTCGGCGGCGATCAACAACGGCACCCCGCCCGTGGCCGCCGGACCGGCTTGGGACTGCAGATGCTCCGATGTGGCGCGCACCCGCGACACACCGCCGGACCAGCCGCCGAGATAAATGATGTTGCCGACATGGTGTGCCGCGATCAGCCCGTCGTCCGCAGCGGCCGGGGAGCCGCCGTCCAGCCCGACCATCAGCAACTGCCCCACCCGCTGCGCAGGCGACAGTGCGGTGTAGGTGCGCTGGACGCAGCTGCGGGACGGCGACGGTGCGACCGAGGTCACGCCCGGGGCGGTGGCGGACTTCGTCGCGGACCTCGTCGGTGTGGCCGATGGTCCGGTGCTGGACGTCGCTGCGCTGCCACGCGCTGACGTGGAAGCTACGGCGGGCGTGGACCGGGTGGCGCTGCCGGACGCCTGCCCGCCCGACCCGGACGAGCATCCCGTGATGACCAGTGCTGCGACGGCACCGGCGCTGATGGCGCGGGCGACGTGTCGGGGAGCTGGCACCGGACGACCGTAACTCACCGAACGGGCGCCAGCATCAGCACGGCCTGGGCCCCGCCGACCCGGGTGACCAGGATGGTCGCCTCGTTGTCACCCTTCAACCGCAGCTGCCGCCGCAGCTGCACCGGATCCACCGAGGCGCCCTTCTTCTTGATGGTGAGCCGGCCGATCCGGTGGTCGCGGATCCAGGAGCGAAGTGCCTTGAGGTTGAACGGAATGGCGTCGCTCACGGCATACTTCTTCGCCCACGGCACGACCACGTCGCGCGGTGAAGTGACGATGCCGATGCCGGTGTCGAGTTCGGCGCCGTCGACCCGGCGGACCAGGGCCCCGCTCAGACCGGCGCGGATGACCGCCCGGTCGGCCTCGTAGAGGAAACCGTGCAACCGGTCCAGCCGCGCCGGCTCGGGGTTGGCGCCGGTCGCGTCGCGCTCGAGCACCTCGTGCGCGAACTGGTCACTGACCACGACCGCCGACCGACCCGTGTCCCACGCGGCGTCGTTCCACCACAGCACACACTCCAGGACTTCGCCGTCGTAGGACGTCCACTGCGCCTGGGTACCCAGCGGGATCGCCGCGTGCGGGAAGGAGGGCGAGAGTTTGACGCCCGCCGCGGCGGTGGCCGCGCCCAGCTCGCGCACCAGGTCCCAGGAGGGGGCCAGCTGATCGAGCCTGAAGGTCCGTCGCGTCCGCCCCTGCAGGTCGCTCACCCCCGGTGTACGGCGCGCCGGGTCCAGCCAGACACCGATGGTCCGGGCGGCCTGCGCCGTGGGGACGGAGACGTGCTCGGCCAGGCCGTGGCGCACCTTCGCGTGCGCCCACGAACGCAGGTTGAATTCCGCGACCCCCGCAGTGACCTCGTCCGCGTCGACCGCGGTGACCCGCAGGCCGGCGACGGCGAAGGCGCGAGCGTCCGCGCCGACTCCGCAACCCAGGTCGAAGACCTGGCGGGTGCCCGACGCGCTGAACCGTCGCGCGTGCAGCTGGGCGATCTGACGGCGGGTCGCCTGCTCCAGCCCGTCGACGGTGAAGAGCATGCCGTGCGCCGCAGTGCCGAACTTGCGCTCGCCGCGCGCCCGCAGCCGGGACTGGGTCAGCGCCGCAGCGACCAGGTCGGCATCGAAACCCTCGGCCCGCAGCCGGTCGGCCAGCGTGAACGCGGCCGCCTCGTCATACGGCGGCAGGGACGCCAGCAGAGCCGCGCCCTCGCCACTGACCAACCGGGCCAGCAGGGCGGGCGTCACCGGGCATCACTCCGCGCGGTCGGGGCACCGTGCACACCTCTCATGCGGTTAAGTGTCCCGCATGAAGCGGCTTCGATTCGGTCCGGCGCGGACGGTTGTCGTCTTCTACGCGATCACGGTGACGATCGGCACCCTGCTGCTGGCGTTGCCGTTCACCACGTCGGGGGAGGGGAAGGCCGCGTTCGGCACGGCGCTGTTCACCGCGGCCAGCGCCACCTGCATCACCGGTATGTCGCCGGTCGACGTGGCCACCTATTGGAATCCCGTGGGTCACGTGGTGATCCTGCTGCTGGTCCAGGCCGGCGGCCTCGGGATCGTCACCCTGTCCGCACGGTTGCTGCAGTTGCTGCACGGGCGGATGGGCATCGAGGGCACGCTTGCCGCCCAGGCGGACTCGCACACCGACTCGCCGGCCCATGCACGGTCGATGATCCGGGTCATCGTGCGGTTCTATCTGTTGCTCGAGGCGCTGTTGGCGGTGCTGCTGACGCTGCGGCTGCGGTTCTCGTATGGCGAGAGCACCGGCCGGGCAGCGTGGGAGGGCGTCTTCCACGCCGTGTCTGCCGTGAACAACGCCGGTTTCACGCTGTACACGCAGGGTGCGGCGAAGTTCGCGGGCGACCCGTGGGTGCTGGCGATGCTGTGCGGCGGCGTCTTCATCGGCGGACTCGGCTACCCGGTGTGGTTCGAGCTGATGCGCCGGCGCCGGCCCAAGCAGTGGTCGATGCACACGCGGTTGACGGTCTACGGCTCGGTGATCCTCTTCCTCGTCGGCCTGGCGGCGTTCCTGGCCTTCGAGTCGCACAATCCGGCGACCCTGGGTCCGCTGGGCTTCACCGATACTTTGTGGAACTCCATCGGCGGTGCCGTCTTCCCCCGCACGGCCGGCTTCAACACGGTCGATTACACCCAGGTGCGCCCGGAGACGATGGCGATCAACTATGTGCTGATGTTCATCGGCGGCGGCAGCGCCGGCACCTCCGGCGGCATCAAGGTGTCGACCTTCTTCCTGCTCGGCGCCGTGATCATCTCCGAGGTCCGCGGCGAGCCGCAGGCCCGGGTGGGCCGCCGCGCCATACCGACGGCGGTGCAGCGGCAGGCGCTCACGGTGGCGCTGCTCGGTGTCGGCACCGTCATGGTCGGAATGATCGTCATCCTGACGCTCAGCAAGCAACCGATGCAGCTGGTGCTGTTCGAGACGATCTCGGCGTTTTCCACCACCGGGCTGTCCACCGGCCTCACCGGCCTGCTGCCGGAGGCGGCGCACTTCGTGCTGATCGCGTTGATGTTCATCGGCCGAGTCGGCACGATGACTGTCGGCACGGCACTGGCCATGCGCCGCAGCAAGCGGCGCTACCAACTACCGGAGGAGTTCCCCATTGTCGGCTAAACGGCGTCACGCCGCGCTGGACGAGCACAGCGTGCTGGTCATCGGCCTCGGCAGGTTCGGCACCGCGGTCGCGGCGACCCTCACCGAACAGGACTGGGACGTCGAGGCGGTCGACCACTCCCTGGAGCTGGTGCAGCGCTGGTCCGACGAGTTCACCCACGTCGTCCAGGCCGACACCACCGACATCGAGGCACTGCGGCAGATCGGCGCCGGGGACTTCGAGCGAGCCGTCGTGGCCATCGGTTCCAACCTGGAGGCCAGCATCCTGACCACCGCCAACCTTGCCGACCTCGGCGTGCCGAGCATCTGGGCCAAGGCGATGACCAAGCAGCACGCGCGCATCCTGCAACGGATCGGCGCCCACCATGTCGTGCTGCCCGAGCGCGAGATGGGCGCCCGCATCGGGCGGCTGCTGGTCGGCTCGCTGACCGACTACTTCGAGCTGGAGAGCGGCTTCGGCATCGGTCGGATGGCGTGCTCGGCCAAGTTCGCGGACAAGACGCTCGCCGAGCTCAACCTGCGCGGCAAGTACGGCGTCACGGTCGTGGCCGTGAAGCATCCCGGCGAGGCGTTCGCGGACGCCCGGCCGGAGACGGTCATCGGCAAGGGCGATCAGCTGGTGATCACCGGTTCGACCGAGCGGCTCCAGCAGTTCTCCGGGCGGGCATCTGGTCAGTAGAGTCGAACTGCGAACCGCATCCGTCCCATGGAAGGCCGCCCGTGCGCGAGATCGTCGTCTTCTCCGGATCAGCCCACCCCGCCCTCGCCGACAGCATCTGCACCCACCTCGGGGTGCCGCGGTCGTATGTCGAGCTGAAGCGCTTCAGCAACGACTGCCTGCAGGCCCAGTTGCTCGCCAACTGCCGCCAACGCGACGTCTACCTGGTCCAGCCGTTGGTGCCGCCGACGCAGGACCACCTGATGGAGCTGCTGCTGATGATCGACGCCGCGCGCGGCGCGTCGGCCGAGCGCATCACCGCCGTCATTCCCTATTTCGCCTACGCCCGCTCGGACAAGAAGGACGCCTCGCGGATCTCGCTGGGCGGCCGGCTGGTGGCCGACCTGCTCGCCGCGGCCGGGGTGCACCGGGTGATCACCATGGCGTTGCACGCACCGCAGGTGCACGGCTTCTTTTCCACGCCGGTCGACCACCTGACCGCGATCGGGGAGCTGGCGCAACACTTCCGCGCCGGTGACGACCTGAGCGACGCGGTGATCGTGTCGCCGGACTTCGGCAACGCCAAGACGGCGCAGCAGTTCGCCCGGCTGCTCGGCCTGCCGGTGGCGGCCGGGTCCAAGAAGCGCATCTCGGACGACAGGTCGTCATCGACACCATCGTCGGCGACGTCGACGGCAAGCGAGCCATCGTGCTCGACGACGAGATCTCGACGGGCGGGTCCGTCGTGGAGCTGCTGGACCGGCTGGGGGAGCGCGGCTGTACCTCCGCGGACATCGCCTGCACCCACGGGCTCTTCGTCGGCCCGGCGGTGGAGCGGCTGTCCGGGCATCCGCTGATCCGTCAGGTCGTCACCACCGACACGGTGCCGACACCGGCGAACTGGCCGCAACTGCAAGTGCGTTCGGTCGCGGAGTTGTTCGCCGAGGCGATCGCCCGGATCCATGCCGGTGAGTCGGTCAGCAGCCTGTTCGACGGTGTCGATCCATCGCACGCGCCGCCCGCCGCGACGCTGCCGTTCGGCTGAGCCGACGTCGCGCGGGCTCATCGTGAAGCCGTCGTGAAGGCGTGGTGAAGCCGTCGTGACGACATTTGGCACTCGAGTTGCATGAGTGCTAACGAACGCATAGATTCAGTGCTGGCACTCTACCTGGGACAGTGCCAACCGCATTTCGTGGTCGACCCCCGCGACGGCGCCCACGACGTGACGAGCACTGGATCCAGGGCACGCAACCACGGCCCGTTTGTCGGGCCCCTGAACAGGAAGGTCACACCGTGTCGGTGAACATCAAGCCGCTCGAGGACCGCATCGTCGTCAAGTCCGTCGAGGCCGAGCAGACCACCGCCTCCGGCCTGGTCATCCCGGACACCGCCAAGGAGAAGCCCCAGGAGGGCGAGGTCCTGGCCATCGGTCCCGGCCGCATCGACGACAACGGTCAGCGCGTTCCGCTGGACGTCGCTGTCGGCGACCGCGTCATCTACTCCAAGTACGGCGGCACCGAGGTGAAGTACTCCGGTGAGGAGCTGCTCATCCTCTCGGCCCGCGACGTCCTCGCAGTCGTCCAGAAGTAAGACCCCACGCATTGTGCGTATGACGCGCCCTAGCCCGCCATCAGGTAGGGCTAGGGCATCGTCATACGCTCCCCGATAGACGAAAGGCCAACCATGGCAAAGGAACTGGAGTTCAACGACTCCGCGCGCAAGGCGCTCGAGCGGGGCGTCGACGCCCTCGCCAACGCCGTCAAGGTGACGCTCGGTCCCAAGGGCCGCAACGTCGTCATCGACAAGAAGTGGGGCGCCCCGACCATCACCAACGATGGCGTGACCATCGCCCGTGAGGTCGAGCTGGAGGACTCCTACGAGAACCTCGGCGCGCAGCTGGCGAAGGAAGTCGCCACCAAGACCAACGACATCGCCGGTGACGGCACCACCACCGCGACCGTGCTGGCCCAGGCCATGGTCCGCGAGGGCCTGCGCAACGTCGCCGCGGGCGCCGGCCCGGCCGCGCTCAAGCGCGGCATCGACAAGGCCGTCGACGCGATCAGCGAGCAGCTGCTCGCCGACGCTCGCGAGCTGGAGGGCAAGGAAGAGATCTCCCAGGTCGCCGCTCTGTCCGCGCAGGACCAGACGATCGGCGGCCTGATCGCCGAGGCCTTCGACAAGGTCGGCAAGGACGGTGTCATCACCGTCGAGGAGTCCTCCACCGCCGAGACCGCGCTGGAATTCACCGAGGGCATGCAGTTCGACAAGGGCTACATCTCTCCCTACTTCGTCACCGACACCGAGCGCATGGAGGCCGTCCTCGAGGACGCCTACGTGCTGATCAACCAGGGCAAGATCTCGGCGATCGCCGACGTCCTGCCGCTGCTGGAGAAGGTCGTCCAGGCCGGCAAGCCGCTGCTGATCATCGCCGAGGACATCGACGGCGAGGCACTGTCCACCCTGGTGGTCAACAAGATCCGCGGCACCTTCAACGTCGTCGCGGTGAAGGCGCCGGGCTTCGGCGACCGCCGCAAGGCCATGCTGCAGGACATCGCCATCCTCACCGGTGGTCAGGTCATTGCCGAGGAGGTCGGCCTCAAGCTAGACCAGGTCGACCTGGACATGCTGGGTCAGGCCCGTCGGGTCGTCGTCACCAAGGACACCGCCACGATCGTCGACGGTCAGGGCGACGCCGAGGCCGTCGGTGGCCGCGTCAAGGAGCTCAAGGCGGAGATCGAGCGCACCGACTCCGACTGGGACCGCGAGAAGCTGCAGGAGCGCCTGGCCAAGCTGGCCGGCGGTGTCTGCGTCATCCAGGTCGGCGCCCACACCGAGGTGGAGCTCAAGGAGAAGAAGCACCGCATCGAGGACGCCATCTCGGCGACCCGCGCGGCCATCGAGGAGGGCATCGTCGCCGGCGGTGGCTCGGCCCTGGTGCACGCCTCGAGCGTCGTGCAGAAGCTGGACCTGGAAGGTGACGAGGCCACCGGTGCCGCGCTCATCGCCAAGGCCACCGTCGAGCCGCTGCGCTGGATCGCCGAGAACGCCGGCCTGGAGGGCTACGTCGCCGTGGCCCGCGTGCAGGAGCAGCCGGTGGGCAGCGGCCTCAACGCCGCCACCGGCGAGTACGGCGACCTGATCAAGCAGGGCGTCATCGACCCGGTGAAGGTCACCCGCTCCGCACTACGCAACGCCGCGTCGATCGCGTCGATGGTCCTGACCACCGACACCCTCGTCGTGGACAAGAAGGAGGACGAGGAGCCCGAGGCCGGCCACGGCCACGGTCACTGACCTCGATCCACGTCCCGGTCGCCGACCGGGGAGTGCGACACGACGGTGCCCGGACGAAGCAAGCGCTTCGCCCGGGCACCGCTCGCGTTGTGCTGCGACTTCATCGCAGAAGCTGCCGAATTCCCGGTGGGGTGGGCGGGAGCGGTCGGGACGACCTACCCTGAGAGGAGCCCCGCGGTCGCGGGGCGTTCGGCAACCGGACGTTGGGACGACGTGAGCTCGGGGACTCCACGATCCACTGCCGGCCAGGAGATTCCGGCCGGAGCCTTCCACGCTGCCCCCGTAACATTTTCCCGGCCCGTGCCGATGTCACCGTCGGACGCGCACACTCCGTTGCGCGACCTGGCAGCGGCTGCGCGAGAGGGAGATGCGGCCGCCACCAATGAGCTGATGGCAGCCGTGCACCAGCTGGCCGTGCGTTACGCGCGGGGCAAGCTGGGGCGCTTCTCGGCTGCCGCCGATGCCGCGGCCGATGCGGCGCAGGAGGTGTGCGTGGCCGTGCTCACCGCCCTGCCCCGCTACGCCGACCGCGGTGCTCCGTTCGAGGCCTTCGTCTACCGCATCGCGGCCAACAAGGTCGCCGACGTGCAACGGGGCACCATCCGACGTCCCACGCCGACCGACGAGATCCCGGAGACGGTGGACCAGGCGCCGGGCCCGGAGGAGTGTGCCCTCACCGGCGAGCAGTCCACGCGTGTGTGGGCGCTGCTGGACCGGCTGTCGCCGCAGCACCGCGAGATCCTCACCCTGCGGGTCGCGGTGGGCCTGTCCGCCGAGGAGACCGCCGACGCGCTGGGCATGTCCGCCGGCGCCATACGCGTGGCGCAGCACCGCGCCCTCGGCCGGCTACGGCGATTCCTCGAGGACGAGCAGGACCAGCTGTGACTCCGAGCATCGACGACATACGCCGCGACGACGAATTGCTGGACGCGCTCGGCGGACGCAAACCGCCGCGCCGGCGGGACGCCGCCGGCGACGCGCTCAGCCAGTGGGTGTCCGACATCGACGCACCCGACCGCCCGGCGGCCGCCGGGCGTTATGCCCGCTCCCGGCGAGGCCCGGCACGGGTCGGCGTCGTCGCGGCCGTCACCGTCGCGGCCCTGTCCATCTCCGGTGTGGCGGCCGCCGTGGGCGGAGTGCCGGCCATCTCGCGGGTCGTGGCGCAGATGGGTTTCGTGCACCGCAGCGCCGACTTCGGTTCGGGCGCCGCCGGGCCCACCAGCACCGACGAGGCCCTGCCCACCGCCGTGTCCACGGCTGCACCACCCCCCGGCAGCGCCTCCGCCACCAGAAGCGCCGTCCCCTCGGTCACCGTCAGCGAGCGGGTGCTGCCCGGCGCGATCATGCCGCCGGCGCACCCCCCGGGCCGCAGCGCGACCCCGAAGTGGCCGATCAGCACCTCCGCCGGCTCGCCGTCGTCGACCACGTCCGGCTCGTCCTCGAGCGTGTCGAGCCCCTCCGGCTCCTCGAGTTCGTCGACGTCGTCGGGTTCGTCCAGCGCTTCGTCGAGCGCCACCCCGACTCGGCCCTCGTCCACTTCCAGCACGAGCACGCAGCCGACCTACCCGCCACCCGCGCCGCCGAGTCCGCCGTCGGGCACCTCGTCCACCTCCTCGAGCACTCCGTCGACGAGCACTCGGCCGCCGAGCGCCTCGAGCACCCCGCCGACGTTGTCCTCCACCACCTCGCCCGGCACGACGTCGGGCACGCCGCGCGCGACGTCTCCGAGCAGCGGGTCGTCCAGTGCCGCCGGCGGCGGTGGTCGCTGACCTTCTGTGTCGGCTGCGCGGGCGGCCTTCTACACTTTGAAAATGGCATTCGAGGAGTCGCCCGCACCCGTTCCATCATCCGATCCTTCGACTCATGCTTCCTCTGAGGTCCCGGCCAAGTTCGGTCAGCTCGGGCTGACCTACGACGACGTGCTGCTGCTGCCCGGCGAGACCGACGTCATCCCCAGCGAAGTCGACACGACCAGCAGGCTCACCCGCGAGATCAGCCTGCGCGTGCCCCTGGTGTCAGCCGCGATGGACACCGTCACCGAGGCCCGGATGGCGATCGCGATGGCCCGGCAGGGCGGCATCGGTGTGCTGCACCGCAACCTGTCCATCGCCGATCAGGCCGAGCAGGTCGACCTGGTCAAGCGCACCCAGACCGGCATCATTTCCAACCCGGTCACCATCGGCCCCGACGCAACGCTGGAGGAGCTGGACGAGACCTGCGGTCGCTACCGCGTGTCCGGTCTGCCCGTGGTCGACCTCGACAACCGACTGATCGGCATCATCACCACCCGCGACCTGCGGTTCACCCCGGTGGCGGAGTGGGCGACCACCAAGGTCTCGGAGGTGATGACCTCCGCGCCGCTGGTCACCGGCCCGGTCGGCATCAGTCGGGAGGACGCCACGGCGCTGCTGCGACAGCACAAGCGCGAGCGGCTGCCGCTGGTCGACGACGACGGCAAGCTGGCCGGCCTCATCACCGTCAAGGACTTCGTGAAGTCCGAGCAGTTCCCCTACGCCTCCTACGACGCCGACGGGCGACTGCTGGTCGCGGCGGCGATCGGTTACTTCGGCGATGCGTGGGAGCGCGCGACCACTCTGGTGGAGGCGGGCGTGGACGTGCTGGTGCCCGATGTGGCCAACGGTCACGCGCGCCTGATGCTGGACATGATCCGCAAGCTGAAGTCGGACCCGGCGACCAGGCACGTGCAGATCCTCGGCGGCAACGTCGCCACGCGCGAGGGTGCTGCGGCGCTCGTCGAGGCGGGCGTCGACGGCGTCAAGGTCGGCGTCGGCCCTGGCTCGATCTGCACCACGCGCGTCGTCGCCGGCGTGGGCGTCCCACAGGTGACCGCCATCCACGAGGCCTCCCTGGCCTGCAAGCCGGCCGGCGTCCCACTCGTCGGAGACGGTGGTCTGCAGTTCTCCGGTGACATCGCCAAAGCCCTTGTGGCCGGCGCTGATTCGGTGATGCTGGGCTCGCTGCTCGCCGGCTGCGAGGAATCCCCGGGCGACCTGATGCTGGTCGCGGGCAAGCAGTTCAAGACCTACCGGGGGATGGGCTCGCTGGGCGCGATGGCCTCCCGCGGCAAGAAGTCCTTCTCCAAGGACCGCTACTTCCAGGCCGACGTGGCCAGCGACGACGAGATCGTGCCCGAGGGCATCGAGGGCCGCGTGCCCTACCGCGGACCGCTCGGCAACGTGATCCACCAGCTGGTCGGCGGGCTGCACCAGTCGATGTTCTACGTCGGCGCCAACACCGTGCCGGAGCTCCAGGAGCGCGGCCGGTTCGTGCGCATCACGACGGCCGGCCTCAAGGAGTCCCACCCGCACGACGTCCAGGGCATCGTCGAGGCCCCCAACTACTCCCGCTGACCCGTCGCCCGCTCCTGCTGCGCCGCTACGGGGAGCCTCTCGGCGGACAGGCCGGGCGGTCAGCCGGCGGCGGTGTCGCGCAGCTCCCGCTTGAGGATCTTGCCCGAGGCGTTGCGCGGCAGGTCGTCGACGAACTCGATCCGCTTGGGCACCTTGAACGGCGCGAGCCCGCTGCGCGCGTGCGCCAGCAGTTCCTCGGCGGTGACGTCTCCCTTGGCGACGACGTATGCCGTCACCATCTCGATCCACTTCTCGTCCGGCACGCCGACCACCGCGACCTCGGCCACTGCCGAATGGGTGTAGAGGATGTCCTCGATCTCCCGGGACGCCACCATGACGCCGCCGGTGTTGATGACGTCCTTGATGCGGTCGACGACGAAGACGTATCCGTCTGCGTCCCGGCGGACCAGGTCGCCGGAGTGGAACCAGCCGCCGTCGAATGCAGCCGTCGACGCCTCCGGCTTGTCCCAGTAGCCGTTGCACAGCTGCGGTGACCGGTAGACGATCTCGCCGAGTTCCCCCGTCGGCACGTCGTTGCCGTCGCCGTCCACGACCCGCGCCTGCACGAAGAGCACCGGCCGGCCGGCGCTGTCCGGCCGCTCGGCGTGCTCGTCGGGGCCGAGAACCGTTGCCAATGGACCGATCTCGGACTGCCCGAAGCAGTTGTAGAAGCCGAGGCCGGGTGAACGCTCCTGCAGCCGGCGCAGGATCGGCCCCGGCATGATCGACGCGCCGTAGTAGGCGCGGCGCAACTCACCGAGGCCGAGTCGCGCAAAGTCCGGATGGTTGGCCAGCGCCACCCACAGGGTCGGCGCGGCGAAGAATGCGCGGTGGCCGTCGGCAGACAGTCGCCGGAGGATGTCGTCCGGCGCCGGGACCTCGAGGATGGTACTGCTGCTGCCGACCATGAGACCGGGCAGCACGAAGACGTGCATCTGCGCCGAGTGGTAGAGCGGCATGACGTGGAGCGTCTCGTCGTCCGCGGCGAAGTCGAGAGCGTGCACGCAACTGACGTATTCGCTGACCAGTGCCCGGTGCGTCATCACCGCGCCCTTCGGGGCGGACGTCGTGCCCGAGGTGTAGAGCAGTTGCACGACGGTGTCGTCGCTGGACCCTGAAAACACCTGCGGCGTCTTCGGATCCGAGGCTCCGGACATGGAGATCTGCAGCAACGAGTCGTCCCCGCGCAGTGGCAGCACGATGGCCGGTGCGTGCTCGATGTCCGCGAGCCGCTCGCGCAGGCTCGGATCGACCATGACGGCCGAACTGCCGGTCTGCTCGAGCAGATAGTCGAGTTCGCGTGCGACCAGGTTGTAGTTGATCGGCACGTGGACCAGTCCGGCGCGGGAGCAGGCGAGGAAGCCCACGACATACACGTCGGAGTTCTTGCCGTATGCCGCGACGCGCGCACCGGGCTCGAGCCCGAGCGACCGCAAGTGAGCCGCGACGGCGTCGACGGCGCGGTCGAGTTCGGCATACGACCAGGTGCGGTCCTCGAAACACAGCGCGGTCCGATCGCCGAAACGGCTCGCGGACCTGCGGACGATGTCGTCGACGGTGTTGCTCTGCGCGCTCGCGAAGTCGTTCATCGGCCCACTTCAGCACAGAAGACACCATGGCGGCGGCGTTTCGGGAAGTCGAAGGCGGCCGGGCGAAGTTGCCCTCAAGGCCGGTTGAGGTTCTAGCGTTCCCCTGTGACCGACGATCCGTGGACGCCCATCCGCCGGATGACGCTGGCCGGTGTCGTGCTGTTGGAGTTGCTGGTCGCGTTCGAGCAGATCGCGGTGGCGACCGCTATGCCGACCGCCGCGCGGCAGCTGGACGGTCTGGCGATCTACCCGGTGGCGTTCGCGGTGCCGCTCGCGGCGGCGGTGCTGGCCATGGTCGTCGCCGGCCCGTGGGCGGACTCGAGCGGACCACGGCTGGTGATCCTGACCGGGGTCGCCCTCTTCGTCGCAGGTCTGCTGGTGGCCGGGTCCGCGCAGTCGATGACGATGCTCGTCCTCGGCCGAACGGTGCAGAGCGTCGGCGGCGGGTTCGACGCGGTCGCGCTCTACGTGCTGATCGCCATGGCGTTCCCGGACGAGTTGCGACCGCGCGTCTTCATGGCCACCTCCGCCGCCTGGGTCGCGCCGTCGCTCTTCGGCCCGCCACTGGCCGGATTCCTGGCGACCAGTGTGTCGTGGCGGTGGGTCTTCTTCGTCGGCGCTGCGTTCGCCATACCCGGCATGACGCTGTTGCTTCCGGCAATGAACCGGCAGCCGGCGATCCGACGTGCCCCGGAGGTGTCCGCGTCGGTGCGCCGGCGCTTCGTCGTCGCCACCGGTGCGGCCATGGGGGCGGTCGCCCTGTCGCTTGCGGCGGATCGGCCGGCCGCCGTCACCGCTGCCCTGGTCGTCGTCGGTCTCGTCCTCCTGGCGGTCGCCGTGCCCCGGCTCGTGCCGCACGGCACCTTGCGCGGCCGCCCCGGCATACCGTCGGTGGTCGCGACGCGTGCCATGCTCGGCTCCGCGTTCGTCGGTGCCGAGGTCTTCCTGCCGCTGATGCTCACCCGCCAGCACGGCATGGATGCGACCGCGGCAGGCCTGGTGCTGACGGTGGGGGCGGTGTCGTGGAGCTGCGCTGCCTGGTTCGCCGGCCGCCGTACCGCACACGGGCAGCAGCGGCGACTGGCGCGAATCGGCCTGCTACTGCTCACGACCGGCATCGCCGGTGCGGTGTCCGCCGCGTGGCCGGGCACACCTTCCTGGATCCTGTATGCCGCTTGGCTCGTCGGCGGCGGAGGCATCGGGCTGGCGTATTCGCCGCTGACGGTCCTGCTGATGAGCATGTCGCCGTCGGCCGAGCAGGGCCGTAACGCGTCGTCGCTGCAGACCGCGGAGATGCTGACGACGTCCGTGGTGCTGGCAGTCTCGGCGGTCGTCTTCGGCGGGCTGACCCCGCACTCGCACATCGCGGCCTTCGCCGGCGGCCTGGCGCTCGCGGCCGTGGCCGCCGCTCTCGGCATCGTGATGTCGCGTCGGTTGGCACCACCGCCGGCCGACCGTGCGAGCAACCGATCACCGACTGACGCTGTTGCCGCCGTGTGACGCTGTTGCAAATGCGTCACTCGGCGCTTGCTGCGTCAGTCGGCGTGCGCACGATGGCCGTCCGGCCGGACGTCCCGCAGGGAACGCCGGCCGGTAGCCTGCTGCCGTGACTGAGATCGAGATCGGCCGAGGCAAGCGGGGCCGCCGCGCATACTCCTTCGACGACATCGCGATCGTGCCGTCGCGGCGCACGCGCGACCCGCAGGACGTGTCAGTCGGGTGGCAGATTGACGCCTATCACTTCGAGTTGCCGGTCGTCGCGGCACCGATGGACTCGGTGATGAGCCCGGCATCGGCGATCGAGCTCGGCAAGCTCGGCGGCCTGCCGGTCCTCGACCTCGAAGGGCTGTGGACGCGTTACGAGAGCCCGGAGCCGCTGCTGCGCGAGATCGCCCAGCTCGACCCGGCGCAGGCCATCTCCCGGATGCAGGAGATCTATCGCGCGCCGATCCGCCCCGATCTGATCACGTTGCGCCTGAACGAGATTCGCGAAGCGGGTGTCACCACGGCCGGCGCCCTGTCGCCGCAACGGACCCAGGAACATTGGAAGACCGTGGTCGACGCCGGAGTCGACCTGTTCGTCATCCGCGGCACCACGGTGTCGGCCGAGCACGTCAGCGGACGTGCCGAGCCGCTGAACCTCAAACGCTTCATCTACGAGCTCGACGTCCCGGTCATCGTCGGCGGCGTCGCCACCTACACCGCGGCACTGCACCTGATGCGGACCGGAGCGGCCGGTGTGCTCGTCGGCTTCGGCGGGGGAGCGGCACACACGACACGTCGGGCGCTCGGCATCCACGTGCCGATGGCCACCGCGGTCGCCGACGTCGCCGCCGCCCGGCGCGACTACATGGACGAGACCGGCGGCCGCTACGTGCACGTCATCGCCGACGGCGGCATGGGCCTGTCCGGTGACATCATCAAGGCCTTCGCGTGCGGCGCGGACGCCGTGATGCTCGGTGCGTCGCTCGCCCGATCCAGCGACGCACCCGGCGGCGGATTCCACTGGGGGAGCGAGGCGCACCACGAGGCGCTGCCCCGCGGCGAACGCGTGGAGGTCGGCACGGCTGGCACCCTCGAGCAGATCCTGCTCGGGCCCGCGCAGAGTGCCGACGGCACCACCAACCTGGTCGGCGCGCTGCGCCGGGCGATGGCCACCACCGGTTACTCCGAGCTCAAGGAGTTCCAGCGCGTCGAGACCCTCGTGGCCCCGTACCAGCGCTCGTAGGCTCCGACTCCTCGCAAGCCGGTCGGGCACCGACGCTCGCCGGCCCGACACCTTCTTGTTCGCGATCCGGGCTGACACGCTGCTGCTCAGGTTACCGTTGGGTAATGACGGATCAGCTCGCCCAGGAATCACGCGCGATCGTAAGGCCGGCAGCAGCGAACCCGCCCAGTCCCGCTCCGCACACTGTCGACCCGACGCGGCCGGCACGCCTGGCCCGCCGGGTCCGTGCCGGCACGAACGCGGCGCGCTTCGACTGCCTCACCCCGTTCACTGGCGGCGTCATCGCGACCCTGCCGGTGTCCACCGTCGCCGACGTCGAGCAGGCGTATGCCGCAGCGCGTGAGGCCCAACCGCGGTGGGCCGCACGCTCCGTCGCCGACCGCGCCCGAGTGCTGTTGCGCTACCACGACCTGGTGCTGCGCCACCGGGACGAGTTGCTGGACCTGATCCAGCTGGAGTCGGGCAAGGCGCGCCGGCACGCCTTCGAGGAGATCCTCGACGTAGCGGGCATCTGCCGGCACTACGCCCGCAAGGCACCGGACTACCTGCGGCCGCGCAAGCACCTGGGCGCCATACCGCTGCTGACGCAGTCGAGCGAGCTGCACCATCCGCGTGGCGTGATCGGCGTCGTCGGTCCCTGGAACTACCCGCTGTCGATGTCCATCACCGACGCGTTGCCCGCGCTCGTCGCCGGCAACGCGGTGGTGCTGCGCCCGGACGAGAAGGCCTCGCTGACCGCACTGCGTGCCGTCGAACTGCTGGACCAGGCCGGTCTGCCCAAGGACCTGCTGCACGTCGTGCTCGGACCGGGCCAGACCGTCGGCGAAGCCGTCCTCGACCGGGCCGACTACGTCATGTACACCGGCTCCACCAGCACCGGGCGCACGGTCGCCCAACGTGCCGCGGCCAGGCTGGTCGGCGCCTCGCTCGAACTCGGCGGCAAGAACGCCATGTATGTCGCGGACGACGCCGATCTGCGCCGCGCCGCCGAGAGCGCGGTGCGTTCCTGCTTCTCCTCCGCCGGGCAGTTGTGCATTTCGATCGAGCGACTCATCCTGCACGAGTGGATCGCCGACGACTTCCTGAAACACTTCGTCGCCCGGGTGCGCACGATGACCCTCGGCGCCGGACTCGAGTGGGGCATCGACATGGGGTCGCTGATCTCCGCGCAGCAGCTGGAGCGGGTCAGCCAGCACGTCGAGGACGCCCGCGCCAAGGGGGCGACGGTGCTTGCCGGCGGTCACGCGCGCCCGGAGCTCGGCCCCTGGTTCTACGAGCCGACGGTGCTGGAGGGTGTGACCGAGGCGATGGACTGCCGCCGCGCCGAGACGTTCGGTCCGGTGGTGTCGGTCTACCGCGTCGGCAGCGACGAGGAGGCGATCGCGATGGCCAACGACACCGACTACGGCCTCAACGGGTCCGTCTGGTCCAAGGACACCCGCCGCGGCCGGCGGATCGCCGAGCGGATCCGCTGCGGCACGGTCAATGTCAACGAGGGCTACATCGCGGCCTGGGGCAGCAACGGTTCACCCATGGGCGGCATGCGGGAGTCGGGCCTCGGCCGCCGGCACGGCGCCGAAGGCATCCTGAAATACACCGAGTCGCAGAACGTCTCCGTTCAGCGCGGCACACCGTTCAAGGTCCCGCCGGGCGTCCCGGAGAAGGCTTGGGCACGCTCGATGGCGACCGGCATGCGCCTGATGAAGGGGATCCGACTGTCATGAGCGCCGACCGAGCCGAGCACACGAGCGAGGAACGAGGGAGGCGCGCAGGCGAGGGAAGAGGCGCGACAGAGAGCATGACCGAAAATACCTTGCAGCACCACGGATTCGACCACGACGTGCTGGTCATCGGCTCCGGCTTCGGTGGCTCGGTGTCCGCACTGCGGCTGGCCGAGAAGGGGTATGACGTCCATGTCGTGGAGTCCGGCCGCCGCTTCTAGGACCACGAGTTCGCCAAGACCTCGTGGAACCTGCGCAAATATCTCTGGGCGCCCCGGCTGAAGTGTTTCGGGGTGCAGCGTTATCACCAGTTGCCGGGCGTGATGATCCTGGCCGGCGCGGGTGTGGGCGGCGGGTCGCTCAACTACGCCAACACCCTCTACAAGCCGCCGGCGCAGTTCTTCGCCGACCAGCAATGGAGTGACATCACCGACTGGGACGACGAGCTGTCACCGCACTACGAGGTCGCCCGGCGGATGCTCGGCGTCGTCGACGAGAACCCCTGCCACGGCCCGGTCGAGCAGCTGATGAAGGACACGGCCGACGCCCTGGGCGTCGGGGCGACATACCGCAAGACACCGGTCGGTGTCTTCTTCGGCGAGCCCGCCAGGAAGGTGCCCGACCCGTTCTTCGGTGGAGAGGGTCCGGCGCGGACCGGGTGCACCGAATGCGGCAACTGCATGGTCGGGTGCCGGGTGGGTGCCAAGAACACCCTGATGAAGAATTACCTGGCGCTCGCCGAACGGCGCGGCGTCACCATCGAGCCGTTGCGCACCGTCGTCGACGTCGAGCCGATCGCCGGTGGCTTCCGGGTGACCACCGAGCGCACCGGCGCCTGGGTGGCCAAGGACCGACGCACCGTCACCGCCGAGCAGGTCGTGGTTGCGGCCGGGACCTGGGGCACCCAGAAGCTGCTGCACCGGATGAAGGTGAGCGGGCGGTTGCCGCGGCTGTCCGACAAGCTCGGGGAGCTCACCCGCAGCAATTCCGAGGAGCTCGGTGGCGCGGCCGCGGTCCGCGTGCCCGAGGACGTGGACCTGACGCGTGGAGTGGCGATCACCACGTCGTTCCACATCGACGAGCGCACCCACATCGAGAACGTCCGCTACGGCAAGGGCTCCAACCTGATGGGCCTCATGTCCACCTTCCTGGTCAACGGCGACAAGGGTGTCGTGGGGCGCACGGCCGAACTGCTCGGCCAGTTCGCCCGCAACCCGCTGCGCGCGGCCCGGGTGCTCGGGCCCAGATGGAGCGAGCGCACCGTCATCGCGTTGGTGATGCAGAGCATCGACAACTCGATCACCGTCAAGCCGCATCGCCGCTTCGGGCGGATCGGTCTCACCGCGGAGCAGGGCTATGGCGAGCCGAACCCGCGCTGGATCCCTGCCGGCCATCAGGCAATTCGTGCGATGTCCGATCAGCTGAAGAAGCTGGGCAAGGTCGACGTGGTGGCGGGAGCGTGCTGGCCGGAGTTCTTCGGTATGCCGATGACGGCCCACTTCCTCGGCGGTGCGGCGATCTCCGCCGACGAGGACCACGGCGTGATCGACCCCTACCACCGGGTCTGGAACTACCCCGGTCTGCACGTGGTGGACGGCTCCGCGGTCAGCGCCAACCTCGGCGTGAACCCCTCGCTCACCATCACCGCGCAGGGCGAGCGGGCCATCGCGATGTGGCCGGCCAAGGGCGGGACGGACACCCGGCCGGAGCAGGGCTCGCCCTACCGGCGGGTCGCCGCCCCTCCCGCCCACGTGCCCGGCAGCACGCTGATCGAGTAGCGACGAAGGAGCATATCGAGATCGAGGGCTGCGACACGTGGTCTCGATACGGACTCGCCCTTGGCGGCTCGCCCACGCGACCGACGTGCACCAAGGTCCGGGACGTATCCTGCAGGCGTGTTTCGTGCAGCGTTCCGGCCCCGCATGCTGGGGCTGCTGGCGCTGGCGATCCTGTTCGCCGGCGGGTGCGTCGTGGCCGGACTGTGGCAGTGGGGTGTCGCCCAGGACCGCGGGTCCAAGACGATGGGCAACGAGAGCGCCCGTCCGGTGGTCGCGCTGAACACCGAACTCCGCCCGCACGAACAGTTCCCGGCGGACGGGTCCCTGCAGCCGGTGCGCTTCTCGGGGCACTACGACGCCGGCGGCCAGGTGCTGGTCAGCGGCCGCGTGCTGCACGGCACCCACGGCTTCTGGGTCGTCACCCCGGTCGTGGTCGACGGCACGGGTGCCCGCATCGCAGTCGTGCGCGGGTTCGTCGCCGAGCCGGGCCAGGCGGGCGCTCCGGGTGCGCAGCACGTCACCGTGACCGGCGACCTGGCACCCGGCGAGGCGCCGTCCTCCGGCGATTCGCCGGCCGGTCAGCTGACCACGGTGGACCTCCCGGCGTTGCTGACCCGGTGGGGCGGCAGCATCTACAACGGCTTCGTCTTCCTGACCGGCGAGCAACCGGCGATCCATACCCCGGGCGTGCAGGCCTTCCCGCCGCCGCAGCCCGGAAGCGGCGGTCTGAGCCTGGTCAACGCCGGATATGCGCTGCAGTGGTGGAGCTTCGCCGCGTTCGCGGTCTTCATCTACTTCCGGGAGTTGCGTCGTGAGGCGCACCCCGAGCTACGGGCCGGCCCGGCCGAGCCGGACAATCATGCCGGGCGACACCCCGCCATACCCACTGACGAGAGCGAAGGAAGCCATGTCTGAGACGCAGGTCCTCACCACCGCGGCGGGCGAGCTGCGCCCGACCGATGACCTCGCCAAGGTCGCCGGAGCGCTGAAGTTCTTCCGGGTGATGGCGGTCATCGCCGGTGTCGCCCTGCTGATCCTGTGTGTCGAGCTGATCCTGCACTACGGCTTCCACAACGAGGCGCTGGCGTGGTGGTCGCCGATCCACGGGCTGCTCTTCATGGCGTTCATGGCGTCCGTCGTCAATCTCGGCACCAAACTGCGCTGGACGTGGCTGCGCATGGGCGGTTACATCTGCACCGCGTTCGTGCCGGTGCTGTCCTTCTGGCTGGAGCGCAAGGTCAACACCGGCGTCAGCGCACTGCTGGCCGACGCCGGCGCGTGAGGCGCAGGCGCCGGCGGCCGATAGAATCGGGCACGTGACAGCGCCGCTCACCGAAAAGCCCGTTCTCGTCGTCGATTTCGGCGCCCAATACGCCCAGCTCATCGCGCGCCGGGTCCGCGAGGCCCACCTCTACAGCGAGGTCGTGCCGCACACGATGCCCACGCAGGAGATGCTGGCCAAGAACCCGGCCGCCATCGTGCTCTCCGGCGGTCCTTCCTCGGTGTATGCCGACGGCGCCCCGTCGCTGGACGCCACACTGCTCGAGGCGGGGGTGCCGGTCTTCGGCATCTGCTACGGCTTCCAGGCGATGGTGAACGCCCTGGGCGGCACGGTCGAGCACACTGGGCTGCGCGAGTACGGCGCGACCCAGGCGCAGATCGAGGACACCGCGTCGACGCTCTTCAACGGCCAGCCGCCGGAGCAGTCGGTGTGGATGAGCCACGGCGATTCCGCGTCACAGGCGCCCGAAGGCCTGCGCGTCACCGCCACCACGCCGGGTGCGGCCATCGCCGCGATCGAGGACGACGAGCGCAAGTTGTACGGCGTGCAGTGGCACCCGGAGGTGCTGCACTCCACCTTCGGCCAGCGCGTGCTGGAGAACTTCCTGCTGCGCGGCGCCGGCCTGGCCGCGGACTGGACGCCGAAGGCGATGGTGGAGGAGCTCGTCGACGACGTCCGCTCGACGGTGGGGGACGCACGTGCCATCTGCGCCCTGTCCGGTGGCGTCGACTCCTCCGTCGCCGGTGCGCTCGTGCAGCGGGCGATCGGTGACCAGCTCACCTGTGTCTTCGTCGACCACGGCCTGTTGCGGGCCGGGGAGGCCGAGCAGGTCAAGCAGGATTTCGTCGACGCGACCGGCGTCGACCTGGTGGTCGTCGACGCGGCCGACCAGTTCCTGGATGCCCTTGCCGGCGTGAGCGATCCGGAGCAGAAGCGCAAGATCATCGGCCGCGAATTCATCCGTGTCTTCGAGCAGGCAGCACGCGACATCGTCACCGACCGCGGTGATCAGGAGCACCCGGTGAAGTTCCTCGTGCAGGGCACGCTCTACCCGGACGTCGTGGAGTCCGGCGGCGGCACCGGTGCCGCGAACATCAAGAGCCACCACAACGTCGGCGGGCTCCCCGACGACCTGCAGTTCACCCAGGTGGAGCCGTTGCGGCTGCTCTTCAAGGACGAGGTCCGCCAGGTCGGCACCGAGCTCGGCGTTCCCGACGGCATCGTGCAGCGGCAGCCCTTCCCGGGCCCGGGTCTCGGTATCCGCATCGTCGGCGAGGTCACCCGTGAGCGTCTGAACATCCTGCGCGCCGCCGACCTCATCGCTCGCGAGGAACTGACCGCGGCGGGACTCGACGGCGAGATCTGGCAGTGCCCGGTGGTGCTGCTGGCCGACGTGCGCTCGGTCGGTGTGCAGGGCGACGGCCGCACCTACGGTCACCCGATCGTGCTGCGCCCGGTCTCCTCCGAGGACGCCATGACCGCCGACTGGACCCGCCTGCCGTATGAGGTGCTGGCGCGCATCTCGGGTCGGATCACCAACGAGGTGCCGGACGTCAACCGGGTGGTGCTCGACGTGACCAGCAAGCCGCCGGGCACCATCGAGTGGGAATAACGGGGCCCGCACACAGCGGCCGCACAAGAAGATCGCGGGGACCACACACGGGCGGCCGCGACGATGACGCGATGACCACCACGTGGCCGAGAGGCTCGATGAGCACCGTGCAGGAAGGGCGCCCGCACACCGTGCGGCCCACGCGCGGGCGGCTGCGCGGGCTCGCGTGGGTCCACGCGTTGGTGATGGCCGGGTGCGCCGTCCTCGGCCTGTTCGTCGTGGTGCGCTATGCGATCCATTCGGTGCGCGGCTTCCACTTCGACGACCGGATGATGCTCTCGCTCGGCACGACTCCGGCGGCGTGGTGGCGGATCCTGGACGTGCTGGGCCTGGTCACCGATGTCAGTGTCGCCCTGTGCTTGGCGGTGTGTGTCGTGGTGGCGATGCTGCAACGACGCTGGGCGGTCGCCATCTCGGCAGGCGTCCTGATCGGTGGCGCCAATATCACCACGCAGGTGCTGAAATATCAGGTGCTGCAATCGGTTTCGCCGCCCAACACGCTGCCGAGCGGACACACCACCGTGGGCTTGTCCCTCGCGCTGGCGGCGGTCATCGTCGCGTCCTACCGGTGGCGCCCACTGGTGACGGCCGGTGCCGCGTTGGTCGCGACCTTCGTGGGCGCGGGCACTGTGTCGGCGCACTGGCACCGTCCCGGCGACGTGCTGGCCGCCGGCATGGTCTGCCTGGGCTGGGCGGCCGTCGCGCTGGCGATCGTCGGCGGTCTGCAGCGCCGCGTGCCGGTCGGACGCCGGCCGGTGCGGCTGGCCGCGGCCTCGGTGCTCGGCGTGCTGCTGGCCGGGCTCGCGGTCGTGCTCATCGGGGTGCGACCCAGGTTCGGCATCTACGACCTGCCGCTCGCGCTCTGCACACTCGGGCTGCTGGGCGCGATGTTCGCGATCGTCGTCGGCTGGGTGTCGCAGGCCGTCGACCGCATCGTCGCCTAAACCGCACGGCCGACAGCTGCGCCGCTAGGCCTTGGCCGCCGCGCCGGCCTTCGGCATCGCCCACCACGCCAGCCAGCCGAGCGCGCCGATCGGGATCTCGGCGATGTGCGTGAAGATGGCGAACACCACGACGCCCGCGCCAGCGGCGGCCGGGTTGGCGCCCCAGAAGACCAGGATCACCACCGTGCTGGCCTCGGTGAAGCCGAGACCGCCGGGCGTGAACGGGATGGCGGTCATCAACCGCCCGATCGCGTAGGCCGCGAAGAGATCGGCGACCGGCAGGTCGACGTGGACGGCCTCCATGACCCGCCAGAAGAGCAGGAACCACAGCGCGAGCTGGCCGATGACACCGAAGGACATCGGGAACCAGCCGTGTTTGGTGATGGTGCTGATCCGCGCCCGCTGGTCCAGCAGCAGGTGCTTGATGTTGAGCGGCTTGCCCTTGTTGGCCCCGCGCCGCATCCGCGCGATCAGCGGACCGATGCGCTCGTCGAGCTGGTCACCCAGCCACGCGGTCCAGGCCGGGCGGATCAGCGCGACGACGAACCCGATGAGCAACAACAGGCCGATGACGCCTCCCCACCAGGCGCCGCGGCGCACGATCGAGGGCAGCGTGTCGGTCGACTTGGACACCGCGGCGATGCCGATCAGCGGCAGGCCGACCCGGAAGAGGACGTTCCAGATGCCACTGACGATGAGACCGGTGGAGATGTTGCGCCGGGCGAAACCCCAGGAGCGCAGCATCATGTAGGTCGAGGCCATGCCGACCGCGCCGCCGCCGGGCAGCACGTTGCTCACAGCGGACCCCGAGACGTTGATGATCGACGCCTTGAGATGGGACAGGCCGGGCAGCGCCGCCGACAGGGTGAAGGTGTAGACGGCCAGTCCGAGCAGCATGATGCCCATGCACTCCGCGCTGGCCTTGGGTCCGACCAGGCCTAGGTGATGGCCGATCTCGCCCCAGGTCGTCTTGGTGAACCAGGGGAGCGCGGCGATCATCACGGCGGCGAGCGCCATACCGAGCACGGCGTGGACGACCAGCCGCCAGCTGAACTTCGGCATGGCGGGCGGGTCGCCGTCGTCGTCGGAGGGCTGGTTGCCGGCGACGATGTCGTCGAGGGCGACGGCGTGCTCGTCGGCGCTTGCGGCCGTGGCCGTTCGCCTCGAGCTCCTCATGCCAACCCCGCAAAGATGTCGTCGCTGACCGGGCCGGAATGCGCTGGATCGCGAAACCATTCCCGTCCGAAGACAACATCATAAATTGGCCGGGGGACACGGAGGAACTGCCCGAGGGTCCGGTCGGCGCCGTCGTCCGCCGCGGCCTGTGACGCGTGTGCCCGCATCGCCGCTCGCTTGGCCGGGATGTGACCCCGCACGTCGATGCGGTGGGTGATCCGGTCGCGTGGTGTGAACGCGCGCTCGTAGACCTGCGGGTCGAAGTCACCGGGCAGTGTGCGCAGCCGGGAGAGGAGCCGGACGGCGCGGGCCAGCACCTCCCGCGGTGCGGTCGCCTCGACGACCCGCGGGGTGTTGGCCAGGCGGGCGGCCTCGGCGCCGACCTCGTGCACCTTGCGGTGGTCGCGATGGCCGTAGCCGCCCGCGGCGTCATACGACATCAGCACGTCGGCCCCCTCCTCCCGCAGGATGCCGGCCAGCAGAGCGGCCGCGCCGGTGGCCCGCACGAACCGGCGGCCGCCGGGTGGATCGGGTGGCACCTCGCCGACCATGCCGGAGTCGGCATACCCCAGATGTATGACGCGCGCGACGCCCATGGCGGCCGCGCTGCGCTGCAGCTCGTGCAGCCGGCGGGCGCCCAGCTCGGCGCGGAAGTCCTCCGACGTCAGGCCCAGTGCACCGTCCGTGGCGACCACCAGGACGACACGGTGCCCGGCAGCGGCCGACTTGGCCAGGGTGCCGGCCGTCAGCAGCGCTTCGTCATCGGGGTGTGCGTGGAACGCCACCAGAGTGCGGGACATCGGGCTCCATCCTTCCGTATGACGCCGGGCGCCGCCCAGCGGATATCCCCGCGTGGCACGCTGGATCCGATGAAGGTCGCACTGCTGTCGGACTGCTACCCGCCGAGGCTCGGCGGCATCGAGACGCAGGTGCACGGCCTGGCCCGCGCGCTGGCCGGTGCGGGTCACGCTGTGGAGGTCTTCACCATCACCCCCGAGCCGGCCGGCCGGGGCCCGGCCGATGGGTTCCCGGTGCACCGGCTCGGTCTGCGGCGGGAGCTGCCCGGCGGCCTGTTGATCAATCCGATCGCTCGGCGGGCGCTGCGTGCAGCCTTGCGCAGCGGTGGATTCGACGTCGCACACGCGCACCTGGGGGTGCTCAGTCCGTTCGCGACCGACGGTGTGCAGGTCGCGCTGGCCGACGGCCTCCCGGTCGCGGCCACCTGGCACAGCGTCACCGGCCGGTCCGAGCCGATGATGCGCGCCCTCGGACACACCGCTCGCTGGGCCCGCCGGGGCGTCGCCCTGTCGGCGGTCTCGGCCGTGGCGGCAGCACCGGTGCAGCGAACCGCGAAGGCGCCGGTCGCAGTGGTTCCCAACGGGATCGACACGTCGTTCTGGAGCGTGGGTGATCCGATCGGACGTGATCGCGGCGAGCATCGTGCCGGTGGGCTGCACGTCGTCAGTGCGATGCGGCTGACGGCGCGCAAACGGCCGCAACAACTGGTCGATCTCGTCGAGCAGGCTCGCGCCGACTCCGGACAGGACATCGGTCTGACCGTCGCCGGCGATGGACCGCTGCGACGCCGCCTCGAGGCACGGCGGCCGCAGTGGTGCAGGCTGCCCGGCCGTCTCGAGCCGACCGCGTTGCGTGGGCTCTACCGCTGCGCGGACGTGTATGCCGCGCCGACCGTGCTGGAAGCGTTCGGGATCGCGGCGGCGGAGGCCCGGTGCTGCGGCCTGCCGGTGGTGACCCGGGCCGAGAGTGCGGTGTCGTCGCTGGTCGAACACGAGTGGACCGGTCTGGTCGCGGGTGACGACCGGGAGTTCGCGGCCGCGTTGGCCCGACTGGCATCGAGTCCGCCTCTGCTGCAACATCTCTCGTCATACAGCCGCAGTGAGCGGCCGGCCCTGGGATGGGGCGACGTGTTGACGACGGTGCTCGCGGAATACGAGCGGGCGATCCTGCTGGCCGCCGAAGGCGGGGCGAGTGCCCGGTCGCCGGACCACTGAACGCATGAGCACGGGACCTCAGCGGTCCGAGAGCACGCGATCGAACTCGCGTTCCCGGTGCGAACGATGCACCAGCAGCGTCGCGACGGCGGCGAACAGGAAGAACACGCCCGCGGTGAAGCCGACACTGATGCCGACGACGGCCCAATCCGGATGATCGGCCAGACGCCATACGACGACGATGGTGGCCAGCACCAGCACGACGATGCCGCGCAGCACCGTCGGCAGGTGGGGACCCCGCGGCCGCAGCACGTCGGGTGCACCGTCGACCGGGCGGCCGGTGACCGGGCCACCGAACACCGGCAGTTCGCCGGTGCCCGGGAACGACTTCTGCTGCGGATAGCCGGTCGCGGACCGGTAGGTCGGCAACTGCTGGGTCGGGTGCTCACGCGGTGGGAACTGCTCACCGCCGGCCGCTCCGGGTCGCTCGCTCATGAGGTCACTTCTCCTTGATGGTCAGGTCGCCGACGCCGACCTCCGCCGACAGGTCGATCACCTTCGGGCCGCTGCCGACGGACACGGTGCGGCGGGTGTCGAAGCCGCCATGACCGCTGATCCGGGTGTCGCCGTCGAGCACCTCGATCTCGCCCAGATGCGCGTGGCCGTGCACGTGCACCGTCACGTCCCGCGGGACGGTGATGGTCAGCCGGCCGACGTTCACCCGGGCGTGCAGCGCGGTCCGTTGCGGCAGGTCCGTCGTGCTCAACCCGCTCAGGTCCAGCTCGCCGTCGCCGACCCGCATGGTGAAGTTGTGCTGGTCGCCCGCGGTCACGGCGGTGGGGCGCCACGACTCGTCCCCGATCGCACCGGTCCACGGCATACCCTTCGGTGCCGCGACCGACAGCAGCAGTGCGCCGAGCACCGCGAGGGTCGCCAACGGGCCGAGCACACCGCCGCGACGTCCCGCCAGTCCCCCGATGACCAGCGCGAGCGCCGCGGCGGCGGCTCCGGCGGCCAGGCCCACCTGCAGGGCACTGTCGCCGCGGGAGGTGCCGGCCAGCACCAACGCCGTGAAAGCGCCGGCCAGCACCGAGATTCCGAGGATTGCGAAGGTGAGGGCAGCGCCGAACCGGCGGCGCTTGACCCGGACCGGCACGGCCGGAGCCGCCGGCCCGAACGGCCCGTACGGGTAGCCGTCGGGCGTGCGGTAGGGGCCGTCCTTGGCCAGGTCGATGCCACCCTCGCGGGCCGCGGCCCCGGCTGCCGCGGCGCGGTTGCCGACGCTCTGCGGCGGGTCCGGCCGGTCAGGGGCCGCCGCGGCCGGCCGGTCGGTCGTGGGGGCGCTGCCGCGCATCCGGTCGCCCAGTCGGTCGCCCCACTCCTGGGTCGTCTCCTCCGGGCGGCGCGCGCCCGGACCGTGGCCGTTCCAGGCCAGGAAGGCCCAGGCGAGGAAGGCCAGGCCGGCCGCCTGGCCGAACACGCCCCACCCCGAGCCGATCGACCAGAACACCCCGAAGCCGCCGAACGAAGCGACCGCCGCCACCACGCACAGGACGATCGAGGACACGTGCCCCTGCCGGACCGCCTTCTCCACGACGATCTCGCCGGCCTCGTCGGGCAGCAGCGTCCAGGCCGCGAAGTATGCCGGCACGCCGATGCCGAAGAGCACCGTCGCGAGCAGGAACAACGCCCGCACGATCAGCGGGTCGACATTCCAGCGGCGCGCCAGCCCGGCGCACACGCCGCCGAACCATTTGTCCTCGGTGCCGCGCACGACGCCGATGCCACGAGCGGCGGCGAAGAGCCGGTCGAGGGCGTCGCCGTGCTGTGGGGCACGGGGCGGGTGGCCCGGGGAGGTCTGGTACGTCATACCGACCACGATGGCTGTCCTGGCGGGTGCTCGCCATGCGGGTCGACCCTGACGGTCCCCTGAGCCGTCCCCGAAAGCTGCTCGGATGGCTCGGAGCATGGCCCGTGGTGGGCCAGACTTGGGGTGTGAGCCAGACAGTCCGGAGCGATGCGGTGCCCCGCCCGCCGCTGACCCGACCCCGCGAGGGCCGGTGGGTGGCGGGTGTGTGCGCCGGCGTCAGCACCCACCTCGGGATCCCGCTGGTGACGTTGCGGGCGATGACCGGTGTGTCCCTGGTTTTCCTCTTCGGGATCCCGGTCTACGTGTTCCTCTGGTTGACGATGCCGGAGTCGGACCGGCCCGCGCTGGTGACGCCCTTCGAGCGGGCCGCCGGTGCGCAGACCGGGCGGACCGGTCAGGGGCGCATCTCGATGCGGCGGCTGCTCGTGATCGGACTGCCGGTGCTGGCGGTCGGCTGCATCGCCGCGATCAGCGCGATCACCTCGGCGGCGCGGCTGTCGCTGACCATCCCGCTGCTGGTGATCGGCGTCGGTCTGGTGCTGGCCTGGTCACGGCTGGGCAGCGCCGAACGTCGTCAGTGGATCAGCACCGGGGACCGCCGGGAGACCCGCATCCGCACGGTGATCGGCATCGTGCTGGCGTTGACCGGCCTCATCCTGTTGCTGTCCCAGGGCGGCGGGCTGACCCGGCTGCGCGACGTGGCGGTCGGGGTCGTCGTGGTGCTGCTCGGAGCGGGCATCCTCGGCGCGCCGTTCATCGCACGCTTCTTCGACACGTTGCGCAAGGAGCAGACCGAGCGCATCCGGGCGACCGAGAAGGCCGACATCGCCGCGCACCTGCACGACTCGGTGCTGCAGACCCTCGCGCTGATCCAGCGGCGCGCCGACGACCCGAAGGCGGTGCAGTTGCTCGCACGCGCACAGGAACGCGAACTGCGCAGCTGGCTGTATGCCGAGCAGGACCAGCCGGGCAGCACACTGGCCACCGCGGTGACCGACGCCGCCGGCGAGATCGAGACACTGCACGGCATACCGGTGGACGTGGTGGTGACCGGGGACCGGCCGATGGACGAAGCCGGCGCCGCGCTGGTGCGCGCGCTGCGGGAGGCGCTGGCCAACGCGGTGCGACACGGTGAACCTCCGGTGTCGGTCTACCTGGAGGTCGGCCCGGCCCACGCGGAGGCCTTCGTCCGCGACCATGGGCCCGGCTTCGACCCCGCGGACGTGCCCGAGGACCGGCTGGGCGTCCGCGAGTCGATCATCGGGCGAATGGACCGGCACGGCGGCGAGGCGCAGGTGCGCCGGCTGGAGGACGGCACCGAGGTGCGGTTGCGTATGCCGCTGGCGGACGCCGCCACGGCCGATGAACAGAGACGGGACGAGCAGGTGGAGGGGCAGTGATGACGGCACGTGTGGTGTTGGTGGACGATCACCGGATGTTCCGGTCCGGGGTGAAGGCCGAACTCGACGACTCGGTCACCGTCGTCGGTGAGGCACCGGACGTCGACGCCGCGATCGCCGTGATCCGGCAGGCACGGCCCGACGTCGTGCTGCTGGACGTGCATCTGCCCGGGGGCAACGGCAACGGCGGCGCGGACGTCGTCGCCGGGTGTCCCGGGTTGCAGACCGAGAGCGGCGAACCGGTGCGGTTCCTCGCCCTGTCGGTGTCCGACGCCGCCGACGACGTCATCTCGGTCATCCGGGCCGGTGCGCGTGGTTACGTCACCAAGACGATCAGCCCGACCGACCTGATCTCGGCGATCCACCGGGTCAAGGACGGCGATGCCGTCTTCAGCCCGCGGCTGGCCGGCTTCGTGCTGGACGCGTTCGGCGCGACCGCCGGCGAGATCGCCGAGGTCGATGAGGAACTGGACCGGCTGTCCGCCCGCGAACGCGAGGTGATGCGGTTGATCGCACGCGGCTACCAGTACAAGGAGGTCGCCAAGGAGCTGTTCATCTCGGTGAAGACCGTGGAGACACACGTCTCGTCGGTGCTGCGCAAGCTGCAGCTGTCGTCGCGGCACGAGCTGACGTCGTGGGCCATGGCGCGTCGCCTGCTGTGACGGACCGGGGATGCTCCCGCACCCCGCGCGACAGGCTCAGTCGGTCGGCTGTTGCTGTGTCTCGGCCTGTGCGCGCTGCTCGGCGAAGATCTTCACGTTGCGCTCCAGTTTGCGGCGCAGCACCGTGGAGGCGAGCAGGCCGATGACGACGGCGACACCGAGGCCGACATACGAGAAGTTCTTCAGGTATTGCTCGGCGGCCTTGCCGACGTAGTAGACCAAGTAGGTCGTGCCGCCCGCCCAGCAGATGGCGCCGCTGGCGTTGGCCAGCAGGAAGCGGGGGTAGTGCATCTTGAGCGAACCGGACAACGGGCCGGCGAAGATGCGCAGCAGGGCGATGAACCGGCCGACGAAGACCGCGAGCATGCCCCACCGCTGGAAGACGTGCTCGGCGTAGTCGACCAGGTCGCGGCTGAAGTGGTGCGGGAACCGGCGCTCGAGGTAGCCGAAGAGCCGCTGGCCGTAGCGGCGGCCGATGGCGTAACCGATGCTGTCGCCGATGACGGCACCGAGCACTGCGGCGATGGCGATGCCGTGCGGGCTGACCGAGACCTCGTGGCGCGAGGACAGGATCGCCGCGGCGACCAGGATGGTCTCACCGGGAATCGGCACACCGAGGCTCTCGATACCGACCGCGAGGCCGGCGATCAGGTAGACCGCAAGAGGCGGGATCGTCGTCAGCCAGTGATCCATCGAGTTACCTAACGTCGGTCAACGCCAGCCTGTTCCGACGCCGCCGGGGATGTCCCCGCCAGGATCGTACGGCGTGCGGGTGAAGCGGAAGCTGCCGAGGTCGAGGTGCGTGGCTGCGCCGCGCGGGTCCCGCCGGACGGTGAGGCGCTCGCCGGCGAAGTACTCGTCCAGGCCGGTCCAGGTGTCGGGTCCGCCCGGCGTGAAGCGCGAGCCGCGTCCGCCGTGGACCGGACGCAGCCGCAGCCGGCCGCCGTCCTCGCGGGTGAGCAGGTGCGGTCGCGGACCCCAGAACCACGTGCCGACGATGTCGAGCACGTCCGACGGTGCGACGTCCGCGGTCCACTCCGGTGACGTGCGCGGGACGTGCGTGCGCAGCTGGCGGAGCAGTGCGATGCCGTCGAGGTCGAGTCCGGCGGTGCTGTTGACCAGCTGCACGACGCCGTCCCCGGTCTCCGGGTCGATCTTCAGGGAGGACTGGTGACCGGGCATCGATCCGCCGTGGCCGATGAAGCGTTGTCCGTCGGCGTTGATGATGTCGAGGCCGAAGCCGTAGGCCCGGGTGTATGCCGAGCCGGGGTCGTCGTTGATCAGCGCCGGGATCTGCATCTCCCGTCGCAGGTCGTCGGACAGGACACGCTCGTCGCCATACGCCAGGAATTTCGCGAAGGCGGCGAGATCGTGCACGGTCGACCACAGCTGCCCGGCGGGTGCCATGGCGAGGGTGTCGGTGGCGGGTTCGTCGTGGAGGAGGTCGGCATACGGGTGGACGGCGAGGCCGGGTGCGGCGGCGTGCGTCGGGGCGTAGGTGGTCTCCCGCAGGCCGAGCGGCTGCAGCACCTCCTGCTCGAGGCGGTCCCACCACGTGCTGCTCCGGAGGCGGGCGACGAGTTCGCCGGCGACGGCGAATCCGACGTTGCTGTAGTGGAATCGGCGTCCGGGGCGATGGATGGGCCGGATGCTCGACTGCAACTCTCCCCAGCTGCGTCCGTGGCTGCGCTCCCACCAGGCGCCTTCGGTCTCGGCGGGCAGACCGGCGCCGTGCGTGAGGAGTTCGCTGACACGCGCTCCGGGCAGTCGGTCGGCCAACTCGGGCAGATGCTGTGCGACGGAGTCGGTCAGCCCGGCCAGACCGTCGTCGACCAGGCGCAGGACGAGCACCGCGGTGAAGGTCTTGGTGATCGATCCGATGCGGTATTGCGTTGCTGTTGTTGCGGGTTCGCCGTGCGGGCGACCATTCGTGCGACCCGCGGCACCGGACCAGACGACCTCGCCGTCCCCGATGAGGGCGGCGGTTGCCGAGGGCGCGCGGCTGGAGCGCTGCGCATCGGCCAGGCGGGTGTCGAGCAGGTGCGTGAGGGCCGGGTCGAGCGTCATACGCCGATCCTGGCAGATCGTTCCGGAAGCCGAGGTGAGAGAGTCGGTGCCGTGCGTGTTGTCTCAGCGAACGTCAACGGGATCCGAGCCACAGTCCGCCGCGGCGGTCTCGCCTGGCTGGCTGCGCAAGAGCCGGATGTGCTGGCGTTGCAGGAGGTTCGGGCGTCGGATGCGCAATTGGCCGCAGCGCTGGCCGGGTCTGCCTTCGAGTCGTGGAACGTCGTGCACGCCCCCGCGGCTGCCGCCGGTCGAGCCGGGGTGGCCGTGTTGAGCAAGCACGCCATCGACGGGCACGAGGTCGGCCTGCCGGGATTCGAGGAGGACGGCCGGTGGCTGGAGGCGACGCTCGACATCGACGGGCAGGCGGTGACGGTCGTGTCGGCCTACGTCCACACCGGCGAGACGGGCACCGCGAAGCAGGACGACAAGTTCGCGTTCCTCGAGGCGATGGGCGCTCGTATGACGCAGCTGCTCGACGGGGACACGGTCATCACCGGGGACTTCAACATCTGTCACACAGTCCGAGATCTGAAGAACTGGAAGGGAAATCGCGGCAAGTCGGGATTCCTGCCGGAGGAACAGAAACACCTGACCGCGTGGTTCGAGTCGGGCTGGGTCGATGTCGTGCGGCAGCGCTCCGGCGACATCGACGGCCCCTACACGTGGTGGTCGTGGCGCGGGAAGGCGTTCGACAACGACAGTGGCTGGCGCATCGACTACGTCCTGGACTCGCCGTCCTTGGCCGCACGGGTCGATCGGCACCTGATCGGCCGTGCGGCGTCATACGCCGACAGATGGAGCGACCACGCGGCCGTGGTCGTCGATCACCGCTGATCGCCCACGAATGTCGGGACTGAGTGTCGGTGTCCGCGACTACCGTGCTCGGATGACCGAGTTCTCATACTTCACGGCCTGCACCATCAACGGCTTCATCGCCGACTCGGACAACTCGCTGCAGTGGCTGTTCGACGTGCCCACCGTCGAGAACGACTCGGCGATCCCGGACTACATCGACAGCGTCGGTGCCCTCGTGATGGGGGCGACGACCTATTCCTGGG
>NZ_JBQCGS010000044.1:0-33458 GCF_051955415.1 Flexivirga sp. | reverse complement strand
CGGCGCGCGGCGGTACCTGCTCTACCGCGTCCACGATCGGCTCGACTTCATCGGCACGCTCGCCGCGCTACGCCAGGTCATCGCGAAGTTCCCCGGGCGCGCCGTGCTCGTCGAGGACAAGGCGAACGGGCCCGCGATCCTGAACGCGCTCCGCGCGAAGGTCGGCGGGCTGATCCCCGTCGAACCCGAGGGGTCGAAGTACGCCCGCGCAGCGGCGATCACACCCCTGGTCGAAGGGAAGGACGTGGTCCTCCCCGACCCGGTCGCCGTCGACGGGACAGCGTGGGTGACGGACCTGACTGAGGAAGCGCGCGACTTCCCCGGCGCCGCTCATGACGACACGGTGGACGGAATGTCGCAGGCGGTGCACCGGCTGCTGCTCGTGCCGATCCTCGACGGCGGCACCCATGACGCGGACGAGCTGCTCGACGACGAAGACATCGACCTCGGGTGGGCGACGGCGATCTGATGCCCGAACCTGACGACCTGTGGCGGTGCGCCATCTGCAACAAGCACTGGCCGATCCAACCCGCTCGCCCGCGAATGCGAGACCCGCCACGACCAGGAGGTGACCGATGAGCCTCGTCCCCACCGGCCCCACCTCGACGGTCGCCGCCCTCCAGGAACGCCTGAACGAGTCTGAGTCACACAACGAGGTGCTCCAAGAGTCTCTCGTTGATGCTCAGCTTGCCCTCGAAGATCGCGGGTGGGAGCGGATCGGCTCGTTGACCGGCCTGGACGAGTTCGACAAGACCTACCTGAACACCGCGGCTCGACGTTGTCGTGCTGCTGCCGTGATCAATCCGTTGATCGGTCGCGCGATCAACCTGAGGATCGCGTATGTGTTCGGCAGTGGTGTGGAGATCACCGCCCGCGCCTCCCAAGACGCCGGTGCGCAGGACATCAACGCGGTGATCCAGGGATTCCTCGACGACCCGCTCAACCGTGCCGCGTTCACCAGTGGGCAAGCCCGGGAGGAGAACGAGCGCGCCCTCGCCACCGACGGCAACGTGTTCCTCGTCCTCGTCACTTCGCCCCTAACCGGCCGCGTCCAGGTCCGCAGTGTGCCGTTCACGCAGGTCGACGACATCGTCCGCAACCCCGACGACGCCGACGACGTCTGGTTCATCCGCCGCACCGCCACCACCAACCGCATCGTGAAGACCGCGACCGGTATCGGCACCAGCCCTGAGACGCAGATCGTGTATCACCCGACCGTGACGTACCGGCCGAGGCAGCGACCCAAGACGCTGGACGGGCACGAGATCCGGTGGGATCAGCCGATCGTGCACGTCGCCGTCAACCGGCTCGATGGGTGGCGGTACGGCATCGGCGACGTCTACCCGGCGATCGCGTGGGGCCGCGGGTACGCCGAGTTCCTGCAGGACTGGGCCAAGCTCGTGAAGGCGCTCTCAAGCATCGCTTTCAAGGCGACCGCGAAGAACGGACGTGGCGCCGCGCAGGTGCGTGGCCGGCTCGCCGCCGGCACCCCAGACGGCACCCCCGGCACCGTCGTGCAAGGCGAGGGGCAGTCGTTCGAGGCGGTCAACAAGTCCGGCGCGACGATCGACTCGCAGTCTGGCCGGCCCCTGGCCGGGATGGTCGCCAGTGCGACGGATCTGCCGGTCACGATGATCCTGTCCGACCCCGGCGTCACCGGCGCCCGCGCTGTCGCTGAAACCCTCGACAAGCCAACCCACCTGCTCATGGGAATGCGCCGGTCGTTGTGGGCCGACACGATGCGCGCGATCCTCGGTTACGTCATCGACGCCGCCGTCCGCGCACCGCAGGGGCCGTTGCGGGGCACGATCACCACGGATCCGATCACCGGCCTGGACCGGATCGAGTTGTTGGGTGGTCAGGACCGCACCATCGACGTCACCTGGCCGGACCTGGACGACACCGACCCGGCCGCGCTCGTGGAAGCGATCACGAAGGCCGACGCCACCGGGAAACTGCCGCCGCTGCTCGTCGCGCAACTGCTGATGCAGGCGCTCCGGGTGGATGACGTCGACGAGTGGCTCGCGAAGGTAACCGACGACGATGGCGAGTTCATCGACCAGGCCGACGCCACCGCCGCACGGTCCGTGCTCGCCGCGATCCAACGAGGCGACTACCCGGGCGCGGCATGATCGTCCGTGTCGACGGCGACCACGTATTCCTGTGGTGCCCCGGATGCGACGCCCTGCACATGGTCTCGACCGGGCCGAACGGGTGGGCCTTCGACGGGAACACTGAACGGCCGACGCTCTCGCCGTCCCTTCTCGTGAAGGCGGTCCAGTGGCCCGACGGAGAAGGACCGGAGCCCACGGGAGCGAAGCGACGCGATCGGCACCCGAACATCACACCGGGCGAGCACACGGCCTGCCATAGCTTCGTGCGCGACGGCCAGTGGCAGTTCCTGCCCGACTCCACGCACCACCTCGCCGGCCAGACCGTCCCGTGTGTGCCCATCCCCGATGGCTGGTTCAACTGATGGCCGTTTCGCGCGAGACGCTCCGCCTCGCGAACGGGCTGCGGATCGCGATCCTCGCCACTCTCGACGCCACCGACGCAGCGATCCTGCGGGCGTGGGGTAGCGCCTGGGACGAACTCGCACACGAGTGGGATGCCGCGATCTCCGACCTGGTCGCAGCGTCGAAGGACGGGAAGTGGCCATCGGCGGCGAAGATCCGCCGCGCGAAGCGTGCACAGAACGCTCTGGCTGTGACTCGCGAAGCGCTGGTCGAGCTCGGGAAGCAGTTGCCGATCACCGTCGCTGAAGCGTTGCCGAAGACCACGCAAGAGGCGGCCGACTGGCAGCGCCGGTTGGCGTCCTCGCAACTCCCCGCTGGCGCGAAGGACCTGGCGATGGTGGATCCGGACGCGTTGGCCGCGATCGTGAAGCGCACCACGGAGCAGGTCACCTCGTTGTCCCGGCCGTTGTCGGTACAGGCTGAGGCGGCGATGCGCGCCGCACTGATCCGCGGTGTGGCTGTCGGTGACAACCCGCGCACGGTCGGAGCGGACATGCTGCGCCGCGTGCAGGGCGGGTTCGACGGAGGCCGCGCCCGGGCCACGATGATCGCCCGGACGGAGATGCTCGACGCGCACCGTGCCGCCTCGCTGGCTCAGAACAAGGCGAACGCCGACGTCCTCACCGGGTGGGAATGGCTCAGTGCACTCGACAAGCGCACTTGTCCGGCGTGCTGGGCACAGCACGGCACGTTCCACCGGATCGACGAGCGCGGCCCGGACGGGCACCAGCAGTGCCGGTGCACCCGGCTGCCTGCGACGCAGTCGTGGAAGGACCTCGGGTTCAACATCGAGGAACCGGACTCGTTGATGCCGTCCGCGCAGGACGTGTTCAACTCCATGCCGCGCGAGGACCAGCTCGCCGTCATGGGCAAGACCCGGCTCGACCTGCTCGACTCCGGGTCGGTCGACTGGTCAGACCTGGCGGTCAAACGGGAGAACCCTGGCTGGCGCCCGAGCTGGGTGCCGACGCCGGTCTCAAACCTCGCCTCGTAACTCCGCCGGCCCCTCCACCATCACCGCACCGCAACGGCTGCACGCGTAATCGATGTGTGTGCCGTCGAGATCGCATGTCATCCCGGCCATCACCCAAACATGCTCCGGGCAGTCCTGGTCGTCGTCGACACCCATCCGCCAATGGTCCCACGAGGAGGCCCCATGCCCACCAAGATCACCGAGTCTGGTGCCGTCGCAACGGCACCGTCCGCGGGCGGCAACATGCTCGTGCAGATCATCACCCCCGGCGAAGGATCCAGCGGCATCTACCCCGCCGAGGTTCTCGAAGCCGCCGCCGGACCGGACGTGTTCGGCGCCGGAACGCTCATGTTCGCCGATCACCCGTCCGAGTCCGAGATGTTCGAGCGGCCCGAGCGGTCGATCCGGGACGTGGCCGCCGTGCTCGTCGAGGACGCGCGCTGGGACGGCACAGCACTCGTGGCGGAGGCGCGCACGTTCGGGCCGTGGACGAAGGTGCTGACCGAGATGAAGGACGCCATCGGCGTCAGCATCCGGGCATCGGCCGACGTTGGCGAAGCCGACCGTGCCACCGGCAAGCCGACGATCAAGCGGCTCATCGAGGGCATCAGCGTCGACTTCGTCACCGCCGCCGGGCGAGGCGGGGCGATCCGTGAGGTCTACGAATCCGCACGTGCCCGGTCATCGGTGCTGGTGCGTGACGCCACCAACCCGGCCAACATCCCCGTCATCCGGGAAGCGACCGCCGACGACACCCGCGACGCCCTGCAGACCGCGGTGCGTGACGCCCACCCGGGCGAGAAGACCTACGCGTGGGTGCGGGACTTCGACCCCGACAAGGGCGTCGTCTACTTCACCGTCGAGGACGAGCAGGGCACGGGCATGTTCCAGCAGTCCTACGAGCTCGGCGCCGACGGGACCGCGTCGTTGGCGGGTGACCCGGTCGAGGTGAACGTCCGCACCGAGTACGTGCCCGTCACCGCTCCTGCCGCCGAGAGCGGCCGCACAAGTGGCCCGGCACCCGCCGGACAGCCAGAGAACACACCCATCCCCAACGTCCAGGAGGACACCATGGGAAACATCCAGGTCGACGAGGCGCAGTACGCCTCCGTCACCGAGGCTGCTGGCCGGGTGCCCACGCTCGAATCCGAGCGTGACACCGCCGTCCAGGAGCGCGACACCAGCCGCGCTGAGCTCGCCGAGGCCCACCGGGTCATCGACAAGGGCAACGCGCACAGCATCGTCCGCACGGCCGCCCGAGAGGCGCAGGTCGAGCTCGACGACTACCAGGTCGCCGGCATCGCCGCCGACTACCCGACCGGCGAAGACGGCCGCCTCGACGCCGACAAGCTCACCGAGTCCGCCAAGACCGCCATCGCCAAGCTCGCCGAGGAAGCCGGAGCCGGCCAGGTCCGCGGCTTCGGCTCCACCACCGGCGGTGGCGACACCATCTCTGAGTCCGACGCTCGCGCGTTCCTGTACGGCGAGCAGAAGGGGGCCTGAGCCATGCGAAACCAGGTCTACGCCAACAACACCCCCGGCATCAACCTGCCCGTCCCGGCCGGCACCAAGACTGGTGACCCGGTCATGGTCGGGTCCATCGTCGGTGTCGCCGCGACCGACCGCGCCGACTCCACCGCGGCCCTGTCGCTCGACGGCGTCGCTGCGAACAGCTCCGGCAACGCCGACGGGTACGCCTCGGTGCTCACCGACGGCGGCTACCTGCTCACCGTCTCCGGCGCGATCACCGGCCCGGGCACGCCCGTCTACATCACCGGCACCGGCCCGTTCGCCCTGTCCGTCACCAACGGCGGCACCGACACCGTCTTCGGCTACACCGTGCCGGGACCCGACAACAAGTACGCCACCAAGGCGGCCGGTGACGGTCCCGCCGTGGTGCGCATCGCACAGGTCTGAGGAGGCCACTCATGAAGATGCTCAGTGAGGTATTCGGCCTCTCCGAAGAGGGCACCCTGTCCGGCGTCGGGCCGGTCCTGCGCCGCAAGCAGGCGATGGAGAGCGCGAAGACCCGCGCCCTGCTCGTCGAGGCGAAGAAGCTCATGGACCGCGCGTTCGCCGGCGACAACCACGCCCGCCTCGCGGTCAACGAGGCGCTCACCACGTCCGACCTGTTCCGGGACACGGTCGGTCAGCTGCTCGACATCGAGATGCTCGGTCAGTACCAGACGGCGGAGAAGCAGTGGACGAAGTTCGCGAAGCAGACCGGCGTCCGCAACTTCAAGCCCAAGACGCTCCGCAGCCTGGTCGGGTCGAACTACTCCCTGCCGAAGGTGCCCGAGCACACGCCGTACCCGGTCGCGAAGGGCCTGGACCGCGAGGACAAGTTCATCAAGGTCGGCAAGCACGGTGAGCGCTACGGCTACACGTTCGAGGCCCGTCAGAACGACGACCTGAACGAGCTGCAGGAAGTCCCCGGCCAGTGGGCTGCCGTGTGCGCCCGCACCGAAGACGACACCGTGCTCGCAGGCCTGGCGAACCCGCTGACGGGTGCACCGAACACGGCCGTGTTCAAGGGCAGCAGACTCGTCACCGGTGCGCTCACCGCGGACAACCTGCAGTCGGCGTGGGAGTTCCTGACGACCCAGCGTGACACCTCCGGCCGGTTGCTGACCGCGCCGCAGCTGCAGCTCGTCGTCGGTCCGGCGCTGCGGTTCACCGCGCAGCGCATCATCGGTGCGCAGTGGATCCGCTACACCGACGCCAACGGCAAGGAGGTCCAGGAGAACAACCCGTTCGCCGGCATCACCCTTACCGTGCTGGACAACCTGCCGGGCACCGCATGGTTCGTCATCCCGGTCCCGTCCGCTGTCCGGCCGGCGTTCTACGCGGCGTTCCTCACCGGCTACGAAACCCCGGACCTGCGGCAGAAGGCGGACGCCGGGCAGTCGCTCGGCGGCGGCCAGTTGTCCGGTGACGCGGGCTCGTTCGACGAGGACACGATCTGGTTCCGGTGCCGGCACATCGTCGGCGGCGCGGCCGGTGACGACCAGTTCATCTACGCCTCGGACGGGACGGCAGCGTGATGAAGAGCTACGACGAGAAGGACTACGTCGAGGTCGTCGACGCCGAGGGCAACCCGCTTGATGGGTTCGCGAACCCGGTGCCGAAGCAGTGGATCGGAACGGATCTGCTGCCTGCCGGTGCCAAGGCCGCCAAGAGCGGCCGTGCGGCCCGGTCCAAGCCCTCCGCCGACACCCCTGGCGATGAGGACAACAAGACGGAGTCGGAAGGCTCCTGACATAGCGCGCTGAGGGCACACCGCCGGCCACTTCCCCGGCTTACGGCGTGCCCTCAGCCGCACCATCACTTCCCGCGAACAGTCCACCAGCACAAGGAGGTTCGCGGCCATGACCGACGTCGCCAACCAGCTCGACCCCGTCCAGGCAGTACGCCTGCTCCTCGCCGACGTCGGCTCGACCCAGTACCTCACCGACGAGCAGATCACCGGCTACCTCACCCTCAACGGTGGCCGGGTCCGCCGTGCTGCGGCAGACGCGCTGGACGCGATCGCCGTCTCAGAGACCCTCGTCTCGAAAGTCATTCGGACGCAGGACCTGCAGACCGACGGCGCGAAAGTCGCCGACGCGTTGCGTGCCCGGGCCGCACAGTTGCGGCAGCAGGACGACGAGGACGACGCCAACGCGTGGGGCGGGTTCGACCTCGTCCCAATGCATTCGGGCCGGCCGTGCGTGCCTGAGCACACGGGTCGTGTCGTCGACTGGGACGAACCGCAGGTCTGGGGCCTCTGAGCCATGCCGTTCGACACCACGCGCGTGATCCACCCGGACTGGTCGAAGCACCACGCACCCGTCGCCGCCGGCGGCATGAACGCGACCGTCGTCATCCGAAACCCCGCCGAAGCCACCACCGGCTACGACGAGACCACCGACCAGCAGACCTCGATCCCCGGGCCGGCGCACTACGACGGCCCCGCGCGCGTCCAAGAACTCAACGACTCCCACGACGCAGCCCAAGCCGACCAACAGGTCACCACCCGCACCTATCTGCTGCAGCTGCACTTCGACGCACCCCGACTCGAACAGGGCTGGCACGTCGAGGTCACCGCATGCGCGAACGACACCAACCTCGTGACCCGCACCGCCGACCGGCCGATGGTCGTCACTGACGTCCAATCCGGCTCCGAGCGGTTCACCCGCGACCTCGTCGCCACCATCAACCTCGACTGAGCACGGGAGGCTGCCATGGCTGACGGTGTCACCTTCGACTCCCACGAGGTCGTCGAACTGCAACACCGCCTCGAAGCTTCCACGGCCGAGATCCGCAACGGCGCTGCCCAAGTGACACGCGCGGCCGGTGCACGAGTCGAGCGTGACGCGAAGATCGCCGCACCCGTCGACACCGGATACCTCCGCAACAGCATCAGCACCCGGATCACCAGCAACGCCAACACCTCGACCGCGACCGTGTCCGCCGGCGCGAACTACGCCGCCTACGTCGAGTTCGGCACTTCCCGGATGTCACCGCAGCCCTACATGATCCCGGCGTTCGACCGGAACAAGCAGCCATTCATCGACGCCCTGACCCAGCTCGTCGACGGTGCCCTCGGATGACACCCGACCAGCAAGCCGACCAGGTCCTCGTCCTCCACGACACCATCCTCGCCGCACTCCGAGCACAGCCGAACCTCGACGTCCTCGACGGTGCGGTCGACGACGCCGACCAGCCCGGCTACCGGCTCGACCCAGATGGGCGCGTGCACATCACCGCCTTTCTGTGGATGAGCAGCGGCGCCCGCTCCGACACCGGCAACGACTCCCTCTGCGGAGACCGCGACCTCACCCCGCTCACGTTCCAGGTTTCCGCCGTCGGCGGCGACGCGAACCGGTCCCGCCGCGCCGCGCTCAAGATCCGCGCCGCCCTCACCGGCCGCGTGCTCCTACACGGGTCCGGTCGATGCCTTGAGCAGCTCGACCAGGTCAACCCGCGCCCGGACGCGACAGCGTCCCCGGCCCGGTACGTGACACCGATGCTTTACCGGCTCGACCTCAACCAATCCTGAACCGCCACAGGGAGATTCACTCATGTCGAACATCATCCGCAAGGGCTTCGTGGTGGCACGGAACACCACCACGGACGCGAAGGAGTACGTCCCGTCGCATTGGGTCGGCTCCTCATGGTTCCCGCAGTACCAGCCGCTCAAGTCGTCCGCCGCTGCCAGGCCGGCGGTCTTCGACCCAGCCGAACACAACGTCGACGAGGTGCTCGCGCACCTGGCCGACGCGGACGCGGCAGAGGTCGACCGGGTGAAGAGCGCGGAGGCCAGCGGCAAGGGCCGCTCGACCATCGCCGCGTTCAAGCCGAACATCGACACCGCCGACGCCTCGGCGGCCACCTCACCGAAGGAGTAACACCATGCCGAAGAGCCTGGCCGCCGGCCACACGAAGCTCATCCTCGCCGACAGCGCGCTCATGGCGGCAGCCACCGACAAGGAAGCGTTGTCGCTCGCCACCGACCTGCTCACGACCACCGACATCTCTTGCCGGATCGCGCAGTCGGACTTCAAGCTCGGCCCGTCCGGTGCGAACACCGTGTCCGACCCGGCCCTGTGTGACCAGGTCGCCGCCGACGTTCCGACCACGTCGAAGTTCGACGGGAACATCACCCCGTTCCGGTACTTCGACGCCACCGGCAAGGCCGAGACCGGCGCCGGCGGTGACGTCGGAGACGCCGCGTTCCAGGCCGTGTCCGTCATGGGAGCCACGATCTGGTTGCTGCGCCGCGACACCTCGAAGCTGTCGACCGACCCTCTCGAGGCTGGCGACGAATACCAGCTGTTCGAGTGCGTCTGCGACGACTACCAGGAGACACCGCAGGACGGGTGGATCAAGCACCCGACGCCGTTGTTCGTGCAGAACCGGTGGAAGGGCACCATCGCCGCCTGACGCACCCCCTGAGCACCGTGCCCGCCCGCGTTGTCTGGCCGCCGGCCGGCACGGTGACCACCCCTGGAAACGTCATGCCAGGCACCGCACCAGACAAGGACCAGACATGCCTACGAATCCAAATGATCGCCGCGCGACGGTAGCCGTATGGTGCGCCGAGAACGGACTGACCGCGAACCGGATCGCCTGCACCGATGCCCAGTTCATCGCAGAAGAACCCGACTCCGAGCGGGTCAGGTTCACCGCCCGAGAGTTCATCACCGACGACGACGGCATGAAAGTCCTGTGCCGCTGCGACTGGGAGTGCGCGCCAACCCACTACAAGGCACGACGGATCGATATGGACGACCTGCCCCGACCCGACTTCTGGCCGCAGGGGTCCTGCTACCTCGACCTCGACACCTTCATCACCAACGGCTGACCAGACAAGGACCAGACACCATGCCCAAGCTCGACAAGACCCCCGAACTCGACACCGCCGACGGCGACTTCGACATCGACGCCTGGATCGACGGTGCCAGCACCGAAACCCAGACCGTCCGCATCTACCGCAACCTCGGCAAGCTCGGCGAATACCAGCGACTCGAGCAGGAATTCATCAACCTGCAAAACCAGCTCGGCAGCACACCCGAGGACGAGGGCACTTTCTCCGACGCTGCCCTCGGCGAGGTCACCCCGCAGACGAAGCTCGTCGAGCTCGCACCCCGCATGAAGCAGGTGTACGACACGTTGCAGGCCGACGCCCTGTGGGTCACCGTGCGCGGATTCGGCGACGACGAACTCGACGCCATGCGCAAGGAAGTCGACAAGGGCACCGAACCCAAGGACAAGAAGTCCGAAGCGCTCGCGTTCCGGTTCATCTCCGACGGTGCGACCTTCCGCACCGACAATGGCCACGAATTCACCATGTCCGCCAAGAAGCTGCGCGCGTTCCGAAACGCGATCGGCGACAAGCAGTTCAACAAGATCACCGGGGCGGCCTACCAGGTGAACGGGTTCAACGGCGACACCGACGTGGTGATGCCGGATTTCTCGCCGGGTGCCTCGGCCTACCTCGCAACCAAGGAGTCCTGAACCTCCTTCACACAGCGAAGAGTTGGCAGGTCCCCCTCTCGGTGATCCGCGAAGGTCGCACCCAGGACGGCACATGGTTGCCGACTGATCGGGCGCTCGCGGTAGCGCTCACGCTGTATGAGCAGTCGTTCGGGGCGTGTGGTCACCCGATGGGCAAGGCGTACGGCGGGACCGGCGGCTGGGACGTCGAAACCATCGTGTGTGCGGCGTGCGCGGCCGAGGAGCAGTACCGCAAGGACAACCCCGACCCGGAGCCGGGGCTGAAGGTGTACGCCGTCGAAGCAGACTCGGCCGCGGATTCCCCGGGCGAGGTCAAGCCGGTGTTTGGCCCGCCGCCCGGTCCTTGAGCCGGGCTTCCACCAGGCGGATCCGGTTCGTCGTCCTGGCGCGGAGGACCACACCGAGGACCAGCAGCACAACGCCGACAACTGCGGCGGCACCCGTGGCCTGACCGAACGCAGCAACCACAAGCAGGACAACACCGACAACGACGCCAGTAGTGGCCCAGAACCTGCGGTTCCGCAGCTGGCCCAGCTCGGTTCGTTCCTCGTTGCTTAACACCATCGACTCCCCTCGTCCGGCCCTTGTGGTCGACCCACCTTACGCCCGGAGGAGGTTCGTCGATGGCTGAGCAGTCCCTTGTCGTCCGCCTCATGGCCCAGGTGCAGGGCTACGTCAACGGGATGCGCCAAGCCGAGGTCTCGACCCGTGCGCTCGAAGCAGCTCAAGCCCACGCCGCCCAGTCCGCATCGCAGTCGCAACAGACACAGGCACAGCTTGCGCAAGAGCACGCGCGCAGCATGGATGAGCTCGGCACGAAAGCCGGTGTCGCCGGGCTCGCGATCGCAGCCGGCGTCGGCCTCGCAGTCAAGACGTACGCCGACTTCGACCAGGCCATGTCCGGTGTCCGCGCCCAACTCGGCGGCACCGGCGCCGATATGGGCAAGCTCGAAGCGGCCATCCGTGACGCAGGCTCCTCCACCGTGTTCTCCTCCACGGAGGCAGCCGAGGCAGCCGAGGAACTCGCCAAGGCCGGTCTGACCGCCTCCGACATCATGGGCGGCGCGCTCGCCGGGGCCCTGTCGTTGGCGGCCACAGACAACATCGCCCTCGCGGACGCCGCCACCTACAGCGCGAACGCCATGCAAACGTTCGGGCTCAAAGCCGGCGACGTCGGCCACATCGCCGACGTTCTCGCCAACGGATCGCTGCTGTCGACCGCGTCGGTGAAGTCCCTCGCCCAGGGCATGTCCCAGGCCGGACTCGTCGCCAAGTCCATGGGCCTGTCCCTGGAGGACACAGTCGGCACTCTGGCCGCGTTCGACCAGGCCGGGTTGAAGGGATCCGACGCCGGCACCAGCTTGAAGACGATGCTCACCGCGCTGGCGAACCCCAGCGAGAAGGCCGCCTCCACCATGGAGGAGCTCGGCATCAACGTTTACGACGCGCAGGGCAACTTCATCGGCTTGGAAGGCCTGGCTGGGCAGCTGCAGTCTCGTCTCGGCGGTCTCACACAGCAGCAACGCAATGCTGCCCTCGCGACGATCTTCGGGTCGGACGCGATCCGCGCCGCGAACGTGCTCTACACCCAGGGCGCCGACGGCATCAAGGGCTGGATCGACGGGGTCAACAAGTCCGGCACCGCAGCCCTCATCGCGGCACAGAAGCAAAACAACTGGAAGGGCGACCTGGAGAAGCTGCAAGGCGCCCTGCAGGACTTCTTCATCGGCGCCGGCTCAGGTGCCGATGGGCCGCTGCGGAAACTCACCCAGTGGGCGACGAACTTCCTCGGCGTCCTCGGGAAGCTCCCCGACGGGGTGAAGTCGACCGGGCTGCTGCTGGCCGCCCTCGGTAGTGCCGCCCTGCTGGGGATCGCCGGGGTGATCAAGGTCGGGAAGGCGTTTCGGGATACCCGGAGGGATATCCAGGCGGGGCGTGCAGCATTGCGGCTGTGGTCCACCCAAGCCGGCGGCACAGGGTCCGTGATCTCCGGCCTCGGCGCCCGCGTCCGCACTCTGGGGCAACGGTTCCGGTCACTGGGAACCCGCACGAAGATCGGTATCGGTGTCGCAACGACCGCGGTGCTGGCGCTCGGTGCGGCCATGACGCAAACCGGCGACGCTCAGGAGGGTTACGGCCGGTCGACCGACAAACTCACCAACGACCTCATCGCAGCCGCCACGAAGGGCAAGGGCCTCAACGACGTCTTCGCCGATCTGCAGATCGCGATGGGCTCCGACAAGTCCCTGTCGTTCGCAGACGGGCTGTCCGTGGCCACCTCGAAAGCCGGCGGCCTCGGCGAGACGATCGGCAAGCTGGCCACCGGGTTCGGCACGTTCGGCACCGGCGCGTCATCCTCAGCCGACGCAGTGAAGGCCCGCCTCAAGGGCCTCGGTGAAGCCCTCGCCGGGCTCGTCGAGGACGGGCACGCCGACGTCGCAGCGAAAGCGTTCGCGCAGATCCAGGCCGAAGCGAAGAAGTCGGGTGTCTCCACCGCCGAGCTCAACAAGCTGATGCCGGCCTACGCCGACGCGCTGCAGAACACCGCAAACAAGCAGAAGCTTGCCGCCGACTCCGGGAAAGACAACGCCGCCGCGCTCAAGAAGCAGCAGGAGGAAGCCCAGGCTGCTGCCGACGCGTTCCAGAAGGAGACCGACGCGATCGCCAACCTCGGCAGCGCCCTGCTCGAGCAGCGCGGCGACCAGGTCGGCTTCGAGGCAGCTCTCGATGACGCCACCAAGGCGCTCAAGGACAACGGGCGGACCCTCGACATCCACACGGAGAAGGGCCGCGCCAACCGCACCGCCTTGGACCAGATCGCGGCGTCCACCGATAAGTGGGCGGCGAACACGTTCAAGACGACCGGGTCGCAGCGGCAGGCGAACGCCGTCATCGCGGAAGGCCGCAAGCACTACATCGCGATGGCGAAGTCGATGGGCATGTCCGCGAAGGACGCGGAGAACCTCGCCGACAAACTGTTCAAGCTCCCGCCGGGCACCGACACGTCCGTCAAGGTCGACGGCATCGACGGGGCGATCTACAAGCTCGACAAGGCCGACAACCTCGTCGTCTCGCTCAACGGCAAGCACGTCACGATCCCGGCCGACACCCCGAACGCGGAACAGGTTGCGGCTGCCCTGTATTCGATCAACGACGCCGTGCTCGCGTCGAATGGCAAGTCGGTGAAGATCCCGACGAAGGCGATCGATTCGCCGCAGACGCTGCGGAACCTGCTGGGTATCAAGGGCGCCCGGATCAACGCCGACGGGTCGGTGTCGATCCCCACCAGCGCGTTGAACGCGGCGGAGACCACCCGCCTCCTCGGGGTGTTGGGCCGCACCGCGGTGGACGCCGACGGGAAGACGGTCATCATCCCGGCCTCGACGCCGAACGCGCCGGCGGTGATCGACCTGATCAACCGGATCCACGGCGCGCAGATCAGCACGAACGGCAAGAAAGTCACGATCACCAGTTCGGCGCCGCTCGCGGAGGACACGAAGCGGAAGATCAACAACATCAAGGGCGCCCAGGTCGACGCTAACGGTCGTTCGGTCACGATCAACTCGTCGGTGCCTAACTACTCCACTGTGCTCGGGCAGATCCGAGGCATCCTCGGCGCGGCGCAGGACAAGTCGTTCACCGTGAGCGCCTACTACGTCACGACCAAAGTGGTCAAGCACGTTGACGAGCGCATTTCTCGCGGCGCCGGGCTAGTGTTCCACGCCGATGGCGGACCTGCCGGAATCCCCATGCTCGCCACCGGCGGAATCGACTACCGCACCGGTGGCCGAGTCACCGGGCCGGGCACTGCTACCTCAGACAGCATCCTCGCCCGCTTGTCGACTGGGCTCGTGCGACTCAGCGACCGGGAGCATGTCCTGACCGCCGCAGAGGTAACCGCGATGGGTGGTCACGGCGCTGTGCTCGCGATGCGCCGGGCTGCCCGGGCGGGCCAGTTCAAACTCACCGGGTACGCGACTGGTGGGGTGCCCGGCGGCACCAGCGGGCACATGACGGACTGGCGACGCGCGCTGCCTGTGCAGTCGACCCCGCGGGTGATCGTGCAAAGCGGCGGCGGTGGCATGTCTGGCCGGGATTTGGCGGCATGGGACCGGATCGCGACACGTTTGGAACGGGCCGTGGAGGTCGGCGCCCGCGCAGGGTCACACGCTGGCTCGAAGGCTGGCATCCAAGGCAAGACGCGCGCGGACGCCCAGTCGGGGCATCTGGCGCGGAAGAGGGGTGGCTGAGGCATGGGGTGGCCGTTGGCCCAGGTGGTGGACTCCCTTGACCGGGCGAACGTTTTGTTCGACTTCAACCCGGGCAAGCAGTCTGAGCAGCAGATGTGGCTGGGGTCGGAAGACTTCGACTACGGCGCACCGGAGTTCGACAACAGCGTGCTCGGTGTGGTGGAGGGTGCGCGGACGATCTCGCTGGCGTTCCGCGCCCGCGGCCGGTACGCGGAGTCCGGGATCTCGCGGCTTTCGGAGATCCTGACGCGCACCGTCCCGGGTTACCTGATGTGGCAGACCCGGAAGGACTCGGAGCCGCTCTGGTTCCGGCTGCACCGGCAGACGTCGGCGAACCCGTTGGACTTCTCCACGGTGTGGGCGGACGACGCCGACCAGTCCACCTGGCGGTGGAAGGTCGACCTTGTCGCGGACGCGTTCGCCCTCGGCGCCCGCGTGGACCTTCCCCCGATGGTGCTGGGATTGGACGGCCGCCCGGAGAATGGTCACCCGGTGGAGATCACGGACCCGATCATTGGTGACGCCCCGGCCCCGCTGAATCTGGATTTCGACTGCGGCGACGTGCACGATTATGCGACGCGGCTGATGTCATGGTCGGTCGACCCATTCGCGACCGTCGACCCGTGGGCCGGGCTGCCGCCATTCCCGGATATTTCGTTGACCGGCGCGGAGTCTGCACGGATCGGGAGTTTGCCGCAGACCCCGCCGCCCGGACAGTTCCGGGTCGTGGCGTACATCCTGCGTACGTCGTCATCTGGCAAGGGGTGGTGGACCGCTTCACTGGATGACGGTTACGGCCACCAGATCATCTCCACGGCACCAACGCTGGTCACCCCGGCCGCTACATCGGGGGCGTGGGTGGATCTCGGCCCGGTCAGTCTGCCGGCTGGGATGGACTACACGGATCTGCCACCGGACGCGCTGGGTGAGATGTCGTGGACGGTCGGTGTGACGTCGTCGTCGCCGTCGGTGGCGTGGAGCGTGCTCGCGTTCTGTCTCATCCCGGTGGCTACGGCGACGTCACGGGCTGGCACTACGGCGCTGGTGTCGACGTGGTCGACGTGGTGGCCTTCGGGGCGGACGCTGATGCGTGTCGATTCGGAAAGGTCCCGGGTCGGCCTCATCGGGGGCGATGGTTCCACTGATGATGGGAAGTGGGTTATGGTGCCGCCGCCGATCGTGGACGGGTCGTTCCCGCGGGTGCACCCGGGCGCCCGGAACCTGCTGATGTGGTTGTCGCACACCAATTTTGGGGGCACGCGTGACTTCCCCACGGCGTCCGGCACCGTCGACGCCTGGTATTACCCGCGGCATCTGCACATCGGGGCACGCTGATGCGGGCACCTGTGGGGGTGTCGGTGCAGGATGTCGCCGGGGACTGGCACCGCCTGCCCGACGTGGGCGGGGTGCAGTTCTCGACGGTCGCGCCGGGCGGCTGCTCGGAGGCCACGATCCCGCTGTCCACCCAGGTGCTGCTGCCGGAGCTGCAGCAAGGGTGCCGGGTGCGGTTGACGGATGGGACCACCGGGCAGAAGTTGTGGACTGGGCGCTTGTCGTCGCCGGTCCGTCAGGTCCGCGGCGCCCTGGCCTCTGGCGAGCCGTCGTTCGAGGGCCAGGCCGGCTACTTGGGTGACCGCACCATCCGGTATACGCCGCTGGTGACCCGGCAGGACGCGTGGTGGCTGGGGTCGACGATGAAACCGATCGTCGGGGGCGCGCAGGCACAGTCCGGGCAGCTACCCACGAACGACCATGTCACCGCCCTGATGCTGACGTTGCCGAACGGCTGGTTGCGGGCCGGTGACTGTTCGCTGGCGAGCTTCCACGGTTTCTATGACGGGGACGGTTTCGCCTCGCACAGTTCTTCGAGTATTCGCGCGCTCATCGCCACCCACCAGGAGGGCGCGAAGTCGGCGAACAAGTCGAAGTTTCAGGTGTTTTTGTGGCATGGGAGCACTGGCGGGACCGTGTCGTGGTCGTCGTCGGCCAAGTCCCCGGCGGCGCGGGTCACCCATTTGTTCGACAGCACGGTCTTCGATGACGTCACGATCGGCTACCAGTACAACGGGGCACTGGTGGACACGTCCGCGGATAAGACGGTCCTTGACGGGGATGAGATCTGGTCCGGGTGGTGGAACTTGCAGGTGTTCCGGCACCTGCGGGACATCACGGGTAACCCGATCCCGGGGTGGAACCCGATCGGCCGGGGCGGTTTGCTGCCGCACGAGATCGTGACCGACTTGGTCGGGTCGATGTGGCTCGATATCGCGATCAACCCGGACCGGTCCGTCATCGACACCACATCGTCGGCGATCATCACGTCTTACGATTTCGCCGACCGGGCATCCATGGCAGACATCCTCGCCGACTTGAACAGCCTTGTGCCCACCCATTTTTGGTGGGTCGGCCCGTGCGAGGATGACGGGTCGATGGCTTTGCTGTGGCAGCCGTGGTCGCAGGGGCGGACCCTGCTGATGCCGCCTGGTGCGGTCACCTACGACGAGGCCGCGTCCGATGGGGATCTTGCGAACCAGTTGACGTTCGCCTACACCGACTCCGGCGGCGAGACCGCATACGAGACGCTGTTCGCGGACCGGTGGACGTACCCGGACATTGCACGCCTCTCTTGGGATGCCTACGCCCAGGTGGAGGCGCCACCACTGGACCTGACCAGCCTGTCGTCGTATGCGGCGGCGGCACAGGTGGCGCAGGCGGCGCTGGCCGAGTATGCGACGTCTCCGAAGTCGGCGACGGCGACTGTGTCCGTCCCTGTGGTGGCCAAGGGGTCGGGGGCGATGCTGCAGCCGTGGGCGCTGACCGCGGGGTGTATGGCGCACATCCCGGAGACGGGGGAAACGCTGCGGGTTACGAAGGTTGATGTCGACGTCGACACCGCGACCGCGACCCTCACGTTGGGTACGCCGCGTCGCACCACCCAGGAGATTGTTTCGACCATGTCACGGCACCGGAAGAAGGCGAACTGATGGCGGTACCGACTGGCCCTTTCCCGGCCGATATCGACTTCGCCGACATCGCCGTCGGAATGGACATTCAGACCACCGTCACCTACTCGGACGGCACGAGCAGCGTCACCCGCGGCATCATCTCCACCACCGACGACCGGGGGGTGATGTTCGTCAACGGCGCATCGTCCGCCACGTCCGGGTGGCTCCCGCTCGGCGCGACCGTCACCTACCAGTTGATGACCGCACCGGACGACATCGACCCGGAGCCGGACCCGGACGCGATCCTGACCGACGACACGGGCGCCGCCTGGCAACGCCAGGGTAAAAGCTCGGCGTGGCAGTCGATCACCGGCGAGTCGACCGACTGGCCCGGGTTCCTGGCCGAGCACCCGACGTACACGCTGCTGCAGGACACCCCGTCCGATCCGCTGCCGGACCCGCCACCGACCGGGTACCCGGTCACGATCGAACCTGGTGATGCACGGCTCGGGATGGACATCCGGGTCACGGTCACCTATACGGCGGGTGGGTCGCAGGTGGTGCGTGCCGAATGCCCCTGGGTGCAAGAGAACCCGCCACCCACCGACTCGACCCCGTCGTTCCTGGTCATGCCCGCGATCGCCGGCCCGCAGGTGGTGGCCGAACCCGACATTCAAGCGATGATCGCCGCGAACCCGGACTACCAAGCCATGCTGACCAGCCGCCTCGTGATTCAGTACGACCCGCTCCCAGCCGGGGTCACCCTGCTGGTGGAGCAGATGCAGGACTGGACCGCCGACAGCGTGTGGGACATCTCCGGCATCCCCGAACCCCCCGACGGGTCCGTCGTCCGGTCCAAGGACGGTGTTGCCTGGCAGCGGACCGGGACCGCGACCGAGGACGGGCCAATCTTTCCGGGCAACACCGCCCCGTACTACTTCGCAGGGCAAGGCATGTGGTCCTCGGTGCTCGGTGACTACCCCCGGTCCTTCCTGTGGCTGTGGGGTGCCGCCGCACCCTTTGTTCTGCAGGAGACCACACCATGACCGACCTACTCGATGGGAGCACTCTCTGATGGCGACGAAGACGCTCACGTTGGACCCGTTGTTCCCGGATGGCACACCCGCGGTCGGCACCCGGTTGTCGGTGTCGGTGGACCGGGATGTGGCAATCAAGGGCTCCGGGGTGGTGGCGAAGAAGGGCGCGGTCCGGTCCTACACGGTCGGCCGTGACGGGGTGTTCCCGACCATCGACGTGACCCCGAACGATGACGCGTCGTTGCAGGACTGGTCGAAGGGTTACACCCTGCTCATCGACGCCGAACCGACCCCGCTCGGTGGTATCACCGGGTCCTGGCGGGTCGCGGTCGGGTCGTCCGACGCGTCGACCGTGTTCTTGTCCAGCAGGCCACCCGCCGTTCCCGTCCCGGCACAGTACGCCGACATCGGCGAGCTCATCACCGCCGCGAACGATGCGAAGACCGCAGCGCAGACGGCACAAACTGACGCCGCCGACTCCGCTGACGCCGCCGCAGCATCCGCTGCCTCCAGCGCAGCGTCCGCAGCGCTCGTGAACGCGCCCGCCGGTGACGTCATGGCCGCATACGCCCTCGCGAACGGACTGAGCGCTACCCTTCCCGGCCTCGCCCCTCTGTACGTGCAGGCCACCGACAACCTCGGCTCCTTGCAAGCACCTGTCGGCGTCCGCACCGGGCTGCCCACCACCGCATGGCAGACCGCCGACAACGGGTCGCGCCCCAACGGGCAGGGATACAAGGTGGAGAACATCGTCACCGGTGTCACCGGCACCCGTGGTGGCACCACCCTGGCCGTGGATTCCACCGGCCAAGCAGTTCTAGCGACCCTCGTGACCGGTCAAACCAACCCGTGGGATGCGGCCGTCGTGTCCGCCGACGGGACCGCGTTCTTAGTCTCGGTCACCGCGTGGACCGCCAGCACAATCACCGTGCTGCGCCCCCTGCCCTCCGACGTGAGCGCCGGGCAGCTTGCATCCCGGATCGACTCTGTCGGCGGGCAGCACCTCACCTCACTCGGATACAAGGCTCTCGCTCAAGCAGTCGCCGGATTCTCCCCACTGGTTGGCACACGCGGCGGGATCCTCGATGGCTGCTGGGACACCCGCCCACAGCAATACTCCACAATGTGGCAGCCGAACGCCGCCCTGGCCACATACGGTGTGAAGAACTCCACCGACGGCGGCCCCACCGTGCAGTCGTCGCTCACCTACCAGGCGTCACTCAACGCCTACGTCGCCAACAACGTGATGACGATCCCGAACCAGGCGTCACCGAGCGGTATTCGCGCTGGGTCACTCGCGGCCGGCCACGGCGTCACCGCCACCATCCGCACCGGCGGCAGATCCGCAGTGCTGGAGTTCTGGACCTGCGCGTACCGGGACAACAACGACAACCCCGCCACCCAGGGCCTACAGGTGGCAGTCACGAACCTCGACGACGGAACCACGGTCTACACCCGGGCCGTCACCGGCGTGCGCGAAGCCCACCGCATCCCGCTAACCAAAGCACGCAACGTCCGCGTCGACGTCACCACCAGCACCGCCACCCCGGTCTACCTGTACGTGTCGCAGACCACCATCCGAGAGGCGGGCCAAGGCGGGCGGATCAGCGGCAAGAAGATCGTGCTACTCGGTGATTCATGGACGCAGTACGCCGACTTCGCATTCGCCAAGGAGTTGCAGAAGGCGACCGGCGTCCAGGTCGTCACGCACGGTTACGGCGGCACCACCACCGACTACGGGCTCGCTTGGTGGGACCAGTACGTCCGGGCCGAGAAGCCCGACACGGTCGTGCTGCACTTCTACACCAACGACCTGAACAACAATCAGAACTCCACGTTCGTAGACCCATCCGGCGCAACCGTCAGCATGTGGCCGAACGGGCTGACACAGGCGCAAGCGGAGGCCCGGTGGGTCTCCAACATCAACCGGATGATCGCACTCGCCCAGGCTGACGGGATACGCCCCGTCGTCGTGATGCCGGGCGCGGTCAACATCACCCGGCAGCTACCCGCCGCCGCGCACCTGGAGCAGCCGGGACTGGTCGACTGGTCTGCGACCGCGACCGAACTCGCCGATGCGACCGCCTACGTCAACAACGTCGGCAAACGCTCCAACGGGTCCGTAAAGGTCGGATCGTTCGTGAAGTACGCACAGGGTCCAAACCCTGCCGATGCGTGGTCGAACCCATCTGATGACGCCCTCGCCGGCCTGCAATCCACGACGCTCAAAAAGTCCGACTACAACGTGTCGACTGCAATTATCGGCACCGACTCCAACGCGGACGGGCTGTCGGACGGGCTCACCAAGGCCGACGCAGGCAGCAATACCGGCACCACGACGACCTACAGCATCGTCTCAGCCGCGCAACGACAGGCAGTTGCATGGGGCAATACCGGCTCCATCCGCTACACGTTCACTGCCCCGATTGTCGCCGGGCACGACTACCTCACGGTCGTGCCGGTCAAAAACGCCACCGCTGGTCTCGGATTCGACGTCAACTCCCTGTCGAACGTTTCTGGGTCCACGGTTGCATTGAAGTCCGGTGATGCAGTTGCGGTCCTCTCGGCCGGGGCGACCAGCGGCACCCTCTACAGCCGGGCTACCGCGACCACCACCGGCACTGGCACTGTGTGGTTCGGTCCGAACAACCCTGGCATGGGGAACAGCACCACCTGGGACGCGACCGGCGCGTACATCTTCGACCTCACGAAGCTGTTCGCTGACGCACCCAACCTGGCCGCCAAGTCCACTGCCGACCTCGTCGGCTACCTCCTCAGCCTGGCGGCATGACCACCCAAGCCCCGCCCGGGAGGCGCAATGGCAACCGATGACGTGACCCTGCCCGAGGTGGTCCGCCGCCTCGACACCATCAGCGCACAACTGTCTCAAATCACCGCGACTCTCGCCGCGAACGAACGTCACTACGACGAGAAATTCGTGTCCAGCGCCATCCACGCCCGCGACGTCGAACGCATCAACGACAAGATCGTCGAAACCAACAAGGACGTCACCGAGGCGAAAGGACTCATCGCCGATCAGCAGAAACGCACCCGCCAAACCGTCATCGCCCTGCTGTCGATCGGTGTCCCCTCGCTGATCAGCATCATCCTCACCATCATCACGCTCATCGGATCAGGTGTCGGCGCATGAAGCACGTGGAGAAAGTCCTCGACCGGATACCCGGCTCGGAGCGGGCGCTGCGCATCGCCAAATGGGTGTCGGTCGCCATCCTGATCGCCGCGATCGTGGCCGCGTTCACCGTGTTGTTCGCGCGGTCGGTGTCCAACCGCGGCAAGATCGACGACCTGGCCGCGATCTCCCGCGCGCGGGGGCAGGCGCTCGGCACCGCGAACGCGAAACTGACACAGGCCGGTATCGCACCGGTGCACCCGACGAAGGCGGACCCTGAACCGGGCAACACCAACGCCGGCCCCACAACACCCAGCTCGACGCCGAAGCTGGAACGCGGCGCCCAGGGCATCCCCGGCGTGCCAGGCGCCGCCGGACCTGGACCGACGACCGCGCAAGTGCGCCAGGCGGTCACCGACTACTGCGACGCGCACGGCGACTGCAAGGGCGGACCCACGAAGGCGCAGGTCGCCGCCGCGGTGCTCACCTACTGCAAGGCCGACAAGTGCGTCGGACCGGCTGGACCCACGGGCGAGCCCGGTGAGGACGCCACCGGCGAACCGGGACCGTCCGGGGCGCCTGGTCGTGCACCGACCGCCGACGAGATCAGTGATGCCGTGACCGCGTACTGCTCCACCGGTGTATGCCGCGGAGCGACCGGACCCACCGGCCCTGCAGGTGCCGCCGGGAAAGACGGCAGCAACGGGACCGACGGCAAGGACGCCCCGCACTTCACCAAGATCGAGTGCTCGCCCGACAACACGTGGGCGTTCACCCTCTCCGACGGCACCGTGCTCCACGCCGACGGACCCTGCCGCGCACAGACGACCACCGTCACCGTCACCCAGCCGCCGCCCAGCCCCACCACGTCGCCGGACCCGACGTCCACCACCGCCACCCCGTAACAGCCCGTCACGCACTACCAGGCGTCCGCCATTCGCGGGCGCCTTTCGCATGCCTCCAGCCTCCAGCAAGGGAGAAGAACCATGGCAGTAACCGCCAATGGGTGGCCGCTGAAAGACACCGGCCTGGCGACGTTCGTCGCACCGAACGGGCACGTCACCTCGGTGGCCAGCCGTGACCTGGCGATCCTGTTCGCCTACCTGGTGTATCGGTGGGACACCGAGCTGGAGCCGGTGACCGCCTGCTACGGCAACCGCACGCGGGCGGAGCAGCGCAAGGTCAACCCGGCGTCGATGGACTCCAATCACATCTCCGCGACCGCGATCGACGTCAACGGCGCGAAGCACCCCTACGAGCACACCGCCGGGTCGGCGTGGACGTCCGGATTCTCCCCGGCAGGGCTGGCGAAGCTGCGGGAGATCCTGGCCGCGACCGGTGTCCTGCAGACCGGGCTCGACTTCACCCACGGATACCGGGACGCGATGCACGTCCAGGTCCGCGAAAGCCTCTCGGACCGCTACTCGCGGCCGGTGTCGGCGGCCGACGTCGCCGCCGCCGCGGACCGGGTCGGCGACTGGGCAGCGAACGTGCAAACCGCTGTCGGTGTAACTGCGGACCGGATCATGGGGCCGGGCACGAAGCAGGCCGTGCGGGCCTTCCAGGCCGAGCACGGCCTCACCGTCGACGGGATCTGGGGGCCGGCCAGCCAGGCCGCCGCCGACAAGGGCAGCAGCCCGACCCCTGCGCCGACACCGACACCGACACTGACCGGGGACGCGGCGACCCTCGCCAAGGGCGGCATCACCGCGAACCAGCAGAACATCGTCGACGCCGCCGGCAAGGTCGGCATCCCCCTCGCTGTCGCGGCCGCGTTCGTGGAGCAGGAGAGCCACGGCGCCAACGTCTACGGCCACGACGCCGGCGGCGCCATGTCCGGCGCCGGCGCAGTCACGCAGGCGAACTACAAGACGTTCCTGCAAATGGTCCGGGCCGGGCACACCAGCAACGGTGTCGGCCCGCTCCAGATCACCTACCCCGGCTACTTCGAACCGGTCACGGACGAGGTCGCCGGGCTCTGGCAGCCGCTGAACAACCTCGTCTTCGGGCTGCGGATCATCAAGAGCTCCCTCGGCGGGAACTACTCCGACACCGCCCTGGACACGGCCGGGCAGCGGTACAACTCCGGCCGGGCCGACGGCGCACCCGACTACGGCAAGGCCATCGTGGCGAAGGTGCACCGGTGGCGGCAGCTCCTCGGCGACCTCGACCCGGTCACCCCGACCCCGCCGAAGGTCACCGCGACCTGGCACGCCGACACCGGCCAAGACCTCAACGCGTGGCTGTCCGACGCCGACGTCGCCAAAACCCAGCGCATCCTCGGGGTGACACCGGACAAGCTCGCCGGCCCCGACACGGTGAACGCGCTCGAGGCGAAGGCCGGGGTCAAACCCGACGGGTGGCTCGACCCGAAGGGGTCGCTGACGATCAAGAAGGTGCAGGCCCGGTTCATCCAGCAACTCGGCGTGCACCTGGCCATCGACGGCGTCATCGGCAAGGACACCGCAGCCGCCTGGCACGCCTACCTGGTCAGCGGAAAGTTCACCAACCTCGCGCACCAGTCGCTGAACGTGACCCCGTTCCCCTACCCGCGGGGCACCGCGTACGCCGTCAACGACGGCACCGACCACACCAAGTCCGGGGTGGCCGTCAAAGACCGGGCCGCGATCAAACACATCCAGACCCGGCTGCGGGCGCTCGGGCACCACATCGCCGTCGACGGCCGCTACGGCCCCGCGACCCGGTCCGCAGTCATCACGGAACAGAGAAAGCACCACATCAACGCCGACGGTCAAGTCGGCTTCAACACCTGGGCCGCCCTCGGCCTCTGAGAAGGGAACAACCAATGTCCAACCTCACCAGCAAGGCGTTCTGGGAAGCCACCGGCGAACGTGTTGTCAGCAGCGTCGCCGGCGGTGCGCTCGGTGTCCTCGGAGCCGGCGCCGTCGGCGCGCTTGATGTCGACTGGCAAAACGTCGCCTCAGTTGCCGTGGGCGCGGGCATCGTGTCGCTGCTCAAGGCGCTCGCCGCATCCAGCGTGAATGGCGACGGCCCATCGCTCACCAGAGCCGAGACCACGACCCAGAGGGGACCGACCCCGGTCGAGTAGCCCGCTACTCCCCCAGCGACCGCGCCCCGTCACCCCTCACCGGGGTGGCGGGGCGTTTCCGTGCGTTCACTCCCGCTCGAACGCCGCCAGGCAGCACGCGACCCGCACCAACGCCTCCGGCTCCAACGACCACAACAACTGCTGCTTCTCCACCCGCCGCGACGACACCACCCCGATCTCCTCCAACATGTGCAGCTCATCGGTCCGCGCCGGCAAATCCGCCGTCACCCGCGGCCCCTGCGTCAGCAGCTGCAACGACTCCAGTCGCGTGCGGGTCCCCAGGACGTGCAGGATCGAGGCCAGCGGGGTGAGGTCCTTCGCGCGCGACAACGGCACCGTCAGCTGCGCGGCAGTCGGTCGAACCATGCACAGGAGTATGCCCGCTACACCATCACAACCATGTAACAGGATCGTTCGTCCCGGAGACGGCATTGAGGTGCGTCATCCCGGTGGCGCGCATGTCGTCGTTCTGCTCGGCCGGCAGCCGGGACGTGTCCCCCATCACCAGCGCCGGCACGAGTCCGCGCGGGTCGGTGGGCAGCCCGTCGGTGGCGGCGCGGGTGTCACCGCGCAGCGCTTCGACGGCGCGGAAGAGCGGACCGGCGTCGCCGATCACCTGTGGCGGTCCCCGTGCGGCGAGCACTGCCACCACGTCCTCGCCGCGGTCCGCCGGTGCCAGACGTCCCCGGACGGCGACCCGCTCGTGCCAATGCACCCCGAGCCAGCGTTCGTCACCGAGCACCAGGACCGGTGTGTGCGGAGTGCTGCGCAGCCCGCGGCCGATGACCTGGCGGACCGAGAGCTTGGTGATCACCAGGCTCTGGTGACCGCGCAGGCCGGCGCCGACGGGACGAGGATCGGAGGTGACGACCGCCTCGACGCGGACGGTGGCGCGCTGTGCGGCGAGCTGATCGACGGTGCCGGCCTGCCGGGTCAGCAGGTGACCGGCGGTGGAGCCGCCGACGAGGGCCACCGCCACACCGGCGAGGGCCACGGTGTCCAGCACCCGGCCCCTCCGGTCGATGTGCTCCACGCCGGGCGTGGAAACAGCGACGATCCTCGTGATGCCGGTCGTGCGGCCGGCGGCCCGCCGGCCACTGCGGACCAACAGCGACACGGCCAGTAGGGCACCGGCGAGCGCGAGACCGATGCAGGCGGGCGCAGGCAGCCGCAGCGCGACGAGGGTCACCGGCCAGCCGACGGCGGCAGCGGTGAACAATCGCAGGTCGAGTGCGTGACCGGCGCCGGCCGGGCGCTCCGGCGGGCGGCGCAACCGCTCCACCAGGTCCGTCAGCACGAACACCGCCTCAGCCGACGGTGACCAGGGGACGCAGCTGGGCCAGTGTCTTGTCGCCGATGCCGCTGACCTCGCCGAGCTCGTCGACGGTGCTGAAGCGGCCGTTCTCGGTGCGCCACTGCAGGATGCGCTGCGCTGTCACCGGCCCCACCCCGGGAAGGTCCTCGAGCGCCGCCTCGTCGGCGGTGTTGAGGTCCACCGGTGCCCCTGGCCCGGCAGCCGAACCGCCCGTGCCGGCCGCACCCGCGCCGCTGCCCGAACCGGCAGCCGCCGGCGGCCCCGGCGGCGGGGTCGGATGCTCCCCCGGCTTGGGGACCTGGATCTGCTCGCCGTCGGCAACCACCCGCGCCAGGTTGATGGCCGACAGGTCGGCGCCCCGCAGCGCACCGCCGGCCGCGGACACGGCATCCTGCACTCGCGACCCGGCCTTGATGTGCACCACACCCGGCGTGCGGACCTGACCGACGACCTGCACGACCAGAGTGCTCGGCGGGGCGCTGCCGGACGTCCCGACGGCACCGAATCCGTTGCGGGCGGCCGGACCGGTGGGGGCGGCCGGTGGCGCCGTGCCGGACACCTCCGTGCCGGCCGGCGAGGAGGCCGAGCGTGCCGAAGTGGCCGGGTGGGGTTGCGCGGCGGCTCGCGCCCACAGCACGCGCCCACCGAAGACCAGGGCCGCGACCGCGACCAGGATCAGTGCACCGATGACCGCCAGCCGGCTCGGTGCCACCTGCGCACCGACGAGCGGCACCGGCGGACGCAGCAACGGCTCCCGTGGCCGCAACTCCTCCGCGCCACTCGCACCGGCGGCATGCCGGCCGCGCCGGGCGTGCTCACCGCGCTCGGCCCGACGCGTGGCAGCGACGCGACGAGGAAGTTCGGCCACGCGGGAGCGCGGCTCGTCGACGACCGAGTCCTCGGTCGGCACCCACCCGGGTGCGCGGCGTACCGCCTCCAGCTCCTCGAGCACCGCCGCCAACCGGTCGGGCGTGCCTTCCTCCCCACGTGAGCGTGCCATGTGCGGAACAGTAGGCGCGACAAGCGGGTCCGCGCCGACGGCGAGGTGACGGCCTGTGGACAACCCCACCTGCCGAGCCGGGTTGTGGATGATGGGTGGTCCGACGCGGTCAGTCGGACGATCCGACGATCCGGGTCCGTCCGGTGAACCGCGGAGTCACCGCGACCGCCAGGGTGCCCGGCCCGACGTGTGCGCCCACCGCCGCACCCAGCTCGACGAGCAGCATCCGGCGCGCCTGCGGCAGCCGCTCGGCCAGCTGTTCGATCAGGGTCTCGGCGCGTGCCCGGGAATCCAGATGGTGCACCGCGACGTCGACCCCGTCGAGATCGTCGTGCTCGTGCAGCACCTCGACCGCTTCGACCGCGTGCTGCACCAGTCGGCCCAGCGCCTTGGTCGTCGTGCGGACCCGCTCCAGCGGCTCGATGTGCCCCTTCGACACCGTCAGCAACGGTTTGATGGCCAACGCGGAACCCATCAGCGCCGATGCACGGCCGATGCGGCCGCCGCGGCGCAGGTGCTCGAGCGTGTCGACGTAGAACACCGTCGTCGAGGCCGCTGTATGACGCCGTGCCGCCGTCGCGACCTCCGCGGCTGCGGCACCGGACGCCGCTGTCTCGGCCGCTGCGATGACGCCGAAACCCATTGCCATCCCGATGGTTTCGCTGTCGATGACGGTCACCGGCACGGGCGCGTCACGGGCCGCCAGCTGCGCCGAGGAGAGCGTCGCCGACATCTGAGCGGACACGTGTACCGACACGATGGCGTCGTGCCCGGCGTCGGCCAGGGCGGCATACAGCTGCGTGAAGACAGCCGGCGACGGGCGGGACGTCGACACCGGCACGAAGTCGCGCAGCGCCTGCGCGACCTCGTCCGCCGCGACGCCGCGACCCTCGCCGTAGGAGACACCGCCGATGGCCAAGCGCATCGGCACCACGGAGATGCCATGTGCGGCGGCCACCCCCGACGGCAGGTACGCCGTCGAGTCGGTCACCACCGCCACAGTCATGAGGACTAACCGACCACCAGGTTGACCAGCTTCGGCGCCCGCACGATCACCTTGCGGATCTGCTTGTCGCCCACCGCCGCCGCGATCTTCTCGCTCTCGCGGGCCAACGCTTCCAGGTCCGCCTCGCTGATCCCGGGCGGCACCTGCAGGCGGTCACGGACCTTGCCCTGCACCTGCACGACACAGGTGACGGCCTCGTCGACCAGGAGTGCCTCGTCGGCGGACGGGAACGCCTCGAACGCCAGCGACTCCGCGTGGCCGAGCCGGGACCACAACTCCTCGGCGATGTGCGGTGCGATCGGTGCGGTCATCAGGACCAGTTGTTCGACCACCGTGCGCGGTGCGCCGGCTGCCTTGGTGAGCACGTTGTTCAACTCGATCAGCTTGGCGATCGCGGTGTTGAACTGCAGCGCCTGATAGTCCTTGGCGACACCGTCCGCGGCCTTGGCCAGCGCGCGGCCCAGCTCCTGGCTCGGTGCGGCGTCGGTGACCCGTAGCTCGCCGGTCTCCTCGTCGATCACGTTGCGCCACAGGCGCTGCAGGAAACGCTGGGCGCCGACGACGGCGCGGGTCTCCCACACCCGGGACTGGTCCAGCGGACCCATCGACATCTCGTAGACGCGGAAGGTGTCGGCACCGAACGCGGCGCACATCTCGTCGGGGGTCACCACGTTCTTCAGCGACTTGCCCATCTTGCCGAACTCGCGGGTGACCGACTGGCCCTGCCAGCTGAACGTCATCTGATCACCCTCGCCGTGCTCCTCGACCTCGGCGGCCGGCACCGGCTGGCCGCGGTGGTCGCGATAGGCGAACGCCTGCACATAACCCTGATTGAACAGCCGGCGGAACGGCTCCTCGGAGGACACGTAGCCCAGGTCGAACAACACCTTGTGCCAGAAGCGGGAGTAGAGCAGGTGCAGCACCGCATGCTCCACGCCACCGACGTAGAGGTCCACGCCGCCGGTGTCGCCCGGGGTGTCGTTCGGGCCCATCCAGTACTTCTCGCACTCGGCATCCACGAAGCGCTGCCCGTTGGCCGGGTCGGTGTAGCGAATCTCGTACCAGCACGAACCCGCCCAGTTGGGCATGGTGTTGGTCTCGCGCCGGTAGGTGCGCGGCCCGTCGCCCAGGTCCAGCTCGACGTCGACCCAGTCGGTCGCGCGGTCCAGCGGCGACTCCGGCATCGACTCGGCGTCGTCGGGTGCGTACGTCTTCGGCGAGTAGTCCGCCACCTCGGGCAGCTCGACCGGCAGCATCGTCTCGGGTAGCGCGTGCGCCACACCGTCCTCGTCGTAGACGATCGGGAACGGCTCGCCCCAGTAGCGCTGCCGGCTGAAGAGCCAGTCGCGCAGCTTGTAGGTGATCGTGCCGCGGCCCGCGCCGCGCTGCTCCAGGAAGTCGATGACGATCTGCTTCGCCTCGTCGATCTCCTTGCCGTCCAACGAGATCCACTCGTTCGCGGAATTGATCTTGGCGCCATGGCCCGTGTATGCCGCGTCCTCGTCGTGCCCCTGCGCGGGCTGCACGGTGCGCACGTAGGGCAGGTGGTACTTCTTGGCGAAGTCCCAGTCACGGGCGTCCTCGGCCGGGACCGCCATGACCGCACCGGTCCCGTATCCCATCAGCACGTAGTCGGCGATGAAGACCGGAATGCGTTGACCCGTCACCGGATTGGTCGCGAAGGATCCGGTGAAGACACCGGTCTTGGCCTTGGCGTCCTCGGTCTGCCGCTCCAGCTCTGTCTTGCGCGACGCCGCCCGCCGGTATGCCGTCACCGCCTCGGCCGGGCTCTCCGCGCCACCGGTCCACGAGTCGTGGGTACCTTCCGGCCACGCGTCGGTGGTCAGCGCCTCGACCAGGGGATGCTCCGGCGCCAGCACCATGAAGGTCGTGCCGAAGATCGTGTCCGGCCGAGTGGTGAACACCTCGATGGACTCGTCCACTCCTTCGACCGCGAATTCGACTGCTGCGCCGGAGGATCGGCCGATCCAGTTGCGCTGCATCGACTTCACCGACTCCGGCCAGTCCAGCCGGTCCAGGTCGTCGACCAGCCGATCGGCATACGCGGTGATGCGCATCATCCACTGGGGCAGGTTGCGCTGGAAGACCGGCATGTCGCCGCGCTCGGTCAGTCCCTCGTTGGTGACCTCTTCGTTGGCCACGACGGTGCCCAGCCCGGGCGCCCAGTTGACCGGCACTTCCTTCTTGTAGGCCAGTCGGCGGTTGTCGACGGCGTCGCGCCGCTCGGGCTCGGACAGCTGCGCCCAGGGCCGGCCGTCCGGCGTGGACACCTCACCGGTCTCGAAGGCAGCGACGAGCTCGTCGATGGGCCGTGCCTTGCCGGTGCGCTCGTCGTACCAGGCGTTGTAGATCCGCAGGAAGATCCACTGGGTCCACTTGTAGAAATCGGGGTCGATCGTGGCGAACGCCCGCCGCTTGTCATGGGACAGCCCCAGCTGCCGCAACTGCCGGGTGTAGGTCTGGATGTTGTCCTCGGTGGTCTTGCGCGGGTGCTGGCCGGTCTGCACGGCATACTGCTCGGCCGGCAGTCCGAACGCGTCGAAGCCCATGGTGTAGAGGACGTTCTTGCCGGACATGCGCTGATAGCGCGCGTAGACATCGGTGGCGATGAAGCCCAGCGGGTGGCCGACGTGCAGGCCTGCGCCGCTCGGGTAGGGAAACATGTCCTGCAGGAAGTACTTCGGGCGGCCGTGGATCGCGGCGCGGTCCGCCCACGGTCCGGCAGGGTTCGGCGCGTGGAAGGTGCCCTGCTCCTCCCAGCGGTCCTGCCAGGTGCGTTCGATGTCGTTCGCCAGGGCGGCGGAGTAACGGTGTGCGGGCTGCTCGTCATTCATCGTCGTTCTCGTCCTTTACAAGTGAGCAAGTGGCGTGCGCGTCGGACTCGCGCTGCGGTGTCCTGAACCCAAGGAAAAGACCCCTCAGCACAGGGAGGGGTCAGCCGCGCCGAAGTCCGCCTAGCGTCGACGCGGCCCGCTAAGAAGAAGCAACTGCCGCACGAGGGACAGGTTACCGCAGCGCCTGGAGCCCACGACGAAGGTCCGGTGCCGCCGTAAGGGCAGCACCGGACCTTCGGGTGTCGCGGGGGTTGTTCAGGCCTCGAGGTTGTTGACGGCCTTGGCCAGCGCCGCCTTCTTGTTGGCGGCCTGGTTCTTGTGAATGACGCCCTTGCTCACGGCCTTGTCCAGCTTCTTGGACGCGGTCGCCAGCATCTCGGTGGCCTTGGCCTTGTCGCCCGCCGCGACGGCGGCGCGGGTGTGCCGGATCCACGTGCGCAGCTCCGACTTGTAGGCACGGTTGCGCTCAGTGCGGATCGCGTTGGTCTTGATCCGCTTCATCTGCGACTTGATGTTTGCCACGTGTAGTACTTCCTTGGTCGAAACGATGTGTTGTCAATGAGGGTTGACGGACGCGGCGACGGATGGGGCGTGGGGACACCCGGGCGATGTCGTCGCGCCGGTACTGCGTGCATGCGCGCACGACCAGAGCGCGCACGCAAGAGCCAAAGTTACCAGCGGCGCGTGATTCCGCCCAAATCGCGTCTGGCTCTACTCCTCGCAGCTCGGCCGGAGCCTTCCAAATTCACTGATGTCGCTCGGTCGCGATGGTGATGATCGCCCGCTCGAGCGCGTAGACGGGGTCGCGGCCGCCGCCCTTGACCTCGAAGTCCGCCGCCGCGACCGCCTGTATGGCGCGCCCGAGCCGATCGCCGTCCCAGCCCTGCGCGTCACGACGAGCGCGGTCGACCTGCCAGGGCGCCATACCCAGCTGTTTGGCCAGGGCGCCGGACGGCCCGCGGCCCGCGGTGGCCACCCGGGCGATCTGCCGCAACTGGCTGGCCAGCACTGCGACGATCGGCACCGGGTCGACCCCGGAGGCGAGCGCGTGCCGGGCCAGCCGGAGGGCCTCGGGCAGGTTGCCGCTGATCGCCGCGTCGGCCACTCGGAAGCCGGTGGCTTCGACCTTGCCGCCGTGATAGCGCTGGACCACCTCGGCGGTGACCACACCGTGGGTGTCGTCGACCAGTTGCTTGCAAGCCGATGCGAGCTCGCGCAGGTCCTTGCCGACCGCTTCCAGCAGCGCGCGCACCGCGTCGGGGGCTACTTTGCGGCCGGCGGCCCGGAACTCGCCGGTCACGAACGCGGACTTGTCGCGGTCGCTCTTGATGGCCGGCGCATCGATGACCCGCGCGCCGCCCTTCTTCAGCGCATCGAGTGCCTTCTTGCCGCGGACGCCGCCCGTGTGCTGCACGATCAGCGTTGCGTCGGCCGGCCCCATCGTGACCACGTCGACCACGTCGGCGATGAGCTCCTCACGGCCCTCGTCCAGGTCGCGCACCACGACGATCTTGCTGCCGCCGAAGAGGCTGGGACTGGTGTGCAGCTGCAGCTGTCCGGCCTCGTAACTCGCGGCCTCGAGGCGCACCACCTCGGCCTGCGGGTCGCTCTCGCGCAACAGGGCGATGGTGCTGCTGGCGGCACGCTCGGCCAGGATCTGCTCCGGTCCGGCGATCAGCACCAGCGGCGGTACGTCCGTCATACCGCTAACCGTAGAGTGCGCCTGGGACCGCCGACATCCCGTCCTGCGTCTTCACCGCGTCGTGTGGCGACCGGGTCAGCCTTCCTCGCGCCGACCGCGTCGCTGCCCGCGGGGCACCACCATCGGTAGGCCGGTGCGCGGATCGGCGACCATGTCCGCGTCCAGCCCGAACACCTTCAGCAACAGCTCGGCGTCCAGCACCGCGGCCGGATCACCTTGTGCCACCACGCGTCCGCGATGCATGACGACCAGATGGTCGCTGAACCGCACCGCCAGGTTCAGGTCGTGCAGGACCATGGCGACTGTCGCCCCGCGCTCCCGGTTGAGCCGGCACACCAGGTCCAGGACGTCGACCTGGTGCGCCAGGTCGAGGTAGGTCGTCGGCTCGTCGAGCAGCACCAGGTCGGTGTGCTGCGCCAGGGTCATCGCGATCCAGACCCGCTGCCGCTGACCGCCGGAGAGGGCGTCGACCGGCCGGTCCGCCAGCTCCAGGATGCCGGTCCAGCGCATCGCATCGGTGACGATGTCCTCGTCGCCGTGCGACCACTGCTGGAACCACCGCTGATGCGGGTGCCGTCCGCGACCCACCACGTCGCGGACGATCAGTCCCACACGTGCGATCGGGCTATGCGGCCTCAGCCCGAGCGAGCGCGCCAGCAG